>JBEIDW010000035.1:0-22740 GCA_040383265.1 Hyphomicrobiales bacterium | reverse complement strand
TCCTCGCGCTCTATGCCTTCAACGTGGAAATCCTTCGCATCCGCGATGCCGTTACGGAGCCGCAACTGGGCCTGATCCGCCTGCAATGGTGGCGCGATACGGTTGAAAGCCTGTATCAGGGCGGTACCGCATCAGGCCATCCGGTCGCAGAGGCACTGGGCAACGCTGTAGAATGTGGCAACATTCCACGGCAGGCGCTGCTCGATCTCATCACCGCGCATGAGTTTGACCTCTATCAAGATCAGATGCCGGATGTGACGGCGCTGGAGGGCTATCTCGGCGAAACTTTCTCCCGCCTCATCCAGATGGCGGCGATGATTCTCGATCCGGCAGATGCGCCAAAGGCGAGCGAGGCGGCGGGGCTGTCCGGCGTGGCCCAAGGGATGGCCCTGCTGCTTGGCGATCCGCGCCACCGCGATCCTTTCCTGCCTGTGGGGCTGGATGTGACATCTGCCATTGCCCATGCCCGCAAGCGGTTGGCAGAGGCACAGGCTCTCATCCCCGCACTGCCCAAGTCTGTTCTGCCGGCATTTCTGCCGGTGAGCCTGACGGACACTTACCTGAAACGCATCGAAAAGGCTCCCGGTGCGGTGCTCAGTGTTTCCCCATTGAAGCGGCAACTCGTCATGTGGTGGCAGGCGCGGCGTTGGGGGTGATGAGGGCCTTTTCCTTTAGCCGAAACTCCCGATCCAACCCTCGAAATCAGCCATCGCGCGCGCGGTGTAGGCGCGCTTTCGTTCAACGGCCTGTTCGGTATGCTTCAGCCGCTTGCCGTCCTTCTCCCGAACCTTGACCACTGGCGGGAACAGGCCGAAGTTGACGTTCATCGGCTGGAAGGACGAGCCGCGGCTGTCGGTTGTCTCGATATGGCCGCCGGTGATGTGGTTGATGAGCGCACCGTGTGCCGTGGTGGCGGGTGGGGTGTTGAAAGCCTTGCCAAGAGCCTCTGCTGCCGCCATGCGGCCCGCCATCAGGCCCATGGCGGCGCTTTCCACATAGCCTTCGACGCCCGTCACCTGGCCTGCAAAGCGCAGGCGCGGCTCCGCCTTCAGCCGCAGCAGGCCGTCGAGCACGCGCGGGCTGTTGAGGAACGTGTTGCGGTGCAGCCCGCCAAGCCTCGCGAATTCGGCATTCTCCAGCCCCGGAATGGTGCGGAAGACCTTTATCTGATCGGCATATTTCAGCTTCGTCTGAAATCCGACCATGTTGTAGAGCGTGCCGAGCTTGTTGTCCTGCCGGAGCTGTACCACGGCATAGGCCTTCTCCTCCGGCTTATGCGCGTTGGTAAGCCCGCGCGGTTTCATGGGGCCATGGCGCAGGGTTTCGGCCCCGCGCTCCGCCATGACTTCAATGGGCAGGCAACCATCGAAATAAGGGGTGGATTTCTCCCATTCCTTGAAGTCCGTCTTCTCGCCCTCCATCAGCATACGGACGAAAGTCTCGTATTGCTCGCGGTTCATCGGACAGTTGATGTAGTCCTTGCCGGTGCCACCGGGGCCGACCTTGTCATAGCGGGACTGGAACCACGCCACATCCATGTCGATCGTTTCGCGGTGAACGATGGGGGCGATGGCGTCGAAGAAGGCGAGCGACTCCTCTCCCGTATGACGGCGGATGGCGTCAGCAAGCGCCGGAGACGTCAAAGGACCGGTGGCGATGATGACGTTTTCCCATTCGGCAGGGGGAAGCCCGGCGATTTCGCCTTCTGCAACGCTGACCAGAGGGTGGGATTTCAGCGTCGCCGTCACCTCGTCTGAGAATGCATCGCGGTCCACCGCGAGCGCGCCACCCGCGGGCACTTTGTGGCGGTCCGCCATGGCCATGATGAGCGAGCCCGCGCGCCGCATTTCCCAGTGGAGGAGGCCCACGGCATTTTGCTCTGCGTCATCCGAGCGGAACGAGTTCGAGCAGACGAGTTCGGCGAAGCCCCCTGATTTATGAGCATCGGTGGCGACCTTGGGTCGCATTTCGTGGAGGATGACGGGCACGCCCGCGCTTGCGAGCTGCCAGGCGGCTTCGGAACCGGCCATGCCGGCGCCGATGATGTGAACGGGCTTTGTCATGTCCGCGCTCGTAGCACGGCGCGTGCCCCGGCTACAAATCAAGAGCGGCAGCATCGGCCAGCGGCCGCTCCTGACGCTGGGAGCTGGCCACGGCTGCCGCCCCATTGCTGCGGATAGCCTATAATAGGATTTGCTGATCGAAAATTAGCTGCCTAGTTTGCTACTTATCCTTTGCAAGCATCTACAGGCTCACGATGTTTTCCTTTTTCCGTGAACACACCACCACCGTCCGGCCGGGCTTTCACCGCTGGCACATTCCGCCCGCTGCCATGGCGCTGCAATTATGCCTCGGACAGGCCTATGCGCTGGGCGCGCTGTACCGGCCTGTCATAGGCCCGGGTGCCGCGGAGCAGGCAGGCCTCTGGGTCGATGGCCTGCTGCATGGGGTCTTCACCCTTGCAATGATCATGCTAGGGCTGTCGGCGGCATTCGCCGGGCGGTTGGTAGCAAGAATCGGGGCGCAGTCCACGGCCGTTCTGGCCTCGCTGTTCTTCTGCGTGGGGCTCGCGGTGGCGGGCTTCGCCGTCCAGATTGAGAGCGCCCCGCTGTTCTTCGTGGGATATGGCGTCATCGCGGGGATCGGCCTTGGCCTTGGCTATGTGGCGCCCATGCAGTTGCTGATCGACTGGTTCCCTGACCGCCGCGGCCTGGCCACCGGGCTTGCGATCACAGGCTTCGGGGGCGGGGCGATCCTGGCGACCGCGCTGTCGTCCGTGCTGATGGGACTGTTCCAGTCGGAGGTGTCGAGCGGTGTGGGCGAGACGCTCGTCGCGCTGTCGCTGATCTATGCCGTCATCATGCTTGCAGCGTGCCTTGGCCTTGCAAGCCCGCCTGCGCCGCGCCTTGCGGATGAGCGGGCGCTCGATGCCGCGGCGGCCCTGCGCAAGCCGCAATTCTACCTGATCTGGGGCCTGCTGTTCATCAATGTGGTGGCGGGCATCAACCTCCTTGCCAGCGCACCCGGCATGCTGTCCATGGCCATGGGGCGCACGGCACTGGCCGCAGAAATCGCCGGTTTCGTCGCGCTGCTTGGCGTATCGAACATGGTTGGCCGGTTCCTGATTGCGGCGGCGTCCGATTATCTCGGCCGCAAGAATACGGTGATGCTGCTTCTGGTCACGGGCTGCCTCTTGCACCTCAGCACGCCGCTCATGGCGGCGCGGCTTAACCTGCCAATGACGGTGCTCGAATACATGTTGATGATCATGGTCTATGGCGGCCTGTTCGCGATCATCCCCGCCTATGTGTCCGACGTGTTCGGAAGCCGTTTCACGGGGGCGATCCACGGCCGCATCCTCACAGCATGGTCGGCCGGGGCGCTGTTCGTGGCGGCAGGCATTTACCTCGTGGCACCTGCCTCGTGGAGCCTGACGGAACTCCGGACCATGAAGTTTGAGTCCTTTTACGCCACGTCTCTGTTGTTACTGGTCGCCATTGCCGTCAACCTGGCGATCAAGCCAGCCGTTCACGAAACGGGCACTGCGCCGGACGCAGAGCCGGACAGAAAGAAGACGTCGCGCCACCATGTAAAAGCCTGGGGCTCGCTGGGGGCGCTCGTGCTGGCCGGGTTGGCCTGGACGCTTCACAAATCCATGCAGATGCCCCTGTCGTGGCAGATTGGTGCAACACTTCTGCCACTTCTGATGGGTGCTGGCGTGTGCATCGGCTTCTACTACATGGACCGCAGCCGCTTTGCGGTGCGCGGCGTCGTGGGACCTTACTTCGCCGCGCTGGCCCTGCTGTTCGGCCTGTTCGCCAGCCTGATGGCCAATGAAGTCTGGCAGAAGATCAGCCGCGTGAACGACCTGCTCGATACGCAGGTCAGCGCCCTGCAATCGCTCACCGCCATCAACCAGAGCATTGCGCCGGGTGATGACCGGGTTCCGCAGGCGGTCCGCGCTTTCACAGAGGGCCTGCTGGCCACCGACCGGGATCCGCCAGACCCGTCCCAGCCCCCTGCCTCCCTGCAGGCGTCCTTGCAGCAACTCTATGCGATTGGAGCGGATACGGCCTTGTTCAGCGGCCACGCTCCGCAGAATTCAAGCTTCATGTCGGCGCTCGAGACACTGCGCATGTCCTATCTGGAGCGCAGTACCCTGCGCCACCAGAGCCACGACAGTGCCAAGCTCGTGAGCCTGCTGATCTTCGGCCTGCTGACGCAGATCGCCATCGCCTTCTGCCATGCCGGCAATCAACGTGCGATCTCGGCCTCGGTCATGCTGTTCAGCGTTGGTTTCTCGGTGGCCGTTGCGGTGATGGCCCTGCTTGACGGTGCGATACGCTACGCCGATGCGCCGGGTGTCATTCCCTATCTGGGGCCGCCATCCTAGACGCGCGGCGACAGCACCCCCTGCGATGAGGTGAGAGACTTCGACGCTTCTCCCCGGGCGCAGGGCGGGGTAGCCTTGTGCCATGAGCAGCACACTGTCCGACATCGCATCCGAACTTGTGGCCATCCGCGATCAATCGCTTTGGAAGGTGGAGCGGCCCATCCTTGGCCACCAGTCTGCCCGCATTGCGGTCGCGGGCGGGCGCGAGGTTTTGAACTTCTGTGCAAACAACTATCTCGGGCTGGCGGACCACCCGGATCTCGTGGTGGCGGCGAAGCAGGCGCTGGACAGTCACGGACTGGGCATGGCCTCCGTCCGCTTCATTTGCGGCACAAGTGACCTGCATCTGGCATTGGAGCGGCGGATTGCCGATTACCTCGGCATGGATGACTCGATCCTGTTCGCCGCCTGTTTCGATGCCAATGGCGCCGTGTTCGAGCCGCTGTTCGGCGAGCAGGATGCCATCATTTCGGATGCGCTGAACCATGCCTCGATCATCGATGGCATTCGGCTCTCGAAGGCGAAGCGCTTCCGTTATGCCAATGGCGACATGAATGATCTTGAGGCACAGTTGAAGGCCGCCCGTTCCGGGGGTGCGCGTCGTGTCATCATCGTGACGGACGGCGTGTTCTCCATGGATGGTTACTTTGCGAAGTTACAGGACATCCGGAAACTGGCGGACGCGCATGACGCGCTCATCATGGTTGATGACTGCCACGCCACCGGCTTCATCGGACCACAGGGACGCGGTACGCCACACCGGGCGGGCGTGAGAGTGGATATCCTGACCGGCACGCTCGGCAAGGCGCTGGGCGGGTCGGCGGGAGGTTTCATCGCGGCGGCCCAGCCTATTGTCGATCTCATGCGGCAGCGGGCAAGACCCTATCTTTTTTCCAACGCACTGCCGCCGCCCATCGTGGCCGCAGGCCTGCACGCCACTGACATGGCAGAGCAGGGCGATGATTTGCGCGATCGTTTGTTTACCAATGCGCGACGCTTCCGGTCAGGCATGACGGCAGCAGGATTTACCCTGCTGCCTGGCGAACACCCGATCATTCCGGTGATGCTGGGCGAAGCGAAACTCGCGCAGGACATGGCTGCACGCCTTTATGACAAGGGCATCTATGTTACGGGCTTCTTTTTTCCCGTGGTGCCCAAGGGGCAGGCGCGCATCCGCACGCAAATGTCGGCGGCGCACTCACTTGCGGACATTGACGCTGCAATTGCTGCCTTCACCGCGGCTGGCAAGGAATTGGGAGTGATCTG
This sequence comes from Hyphomicrobiales bacterium, assembly GCA_040383265.1. Lineage (GTDB taxonomy): Bacteria > Pseudomonadota > Alphaproteobacteria > Rhizobiales > Aestuariivirgaceae > Aestuariivirga. The sequence continues at coordinate 17,081 of JBEIDW010000035.1, read as the reverse complement.
ACATGCGGGCACTTGTGAAGGCTGAGCGCGCCGAAGGCCTTGAAATGCGCGATGAACCCGTGCCGCAGATTGGGCCGGATGACATTCTGATCAAGGTTGCCAAGACCGGAATCTGCGGCACGGATCTCCATATCTGGAAGTGGGATGAATGGGCGCAGAAGACCATTCCCGTTCCGATGGTTGTCGGCCATGAGTTTGCGGGCATCGTGACCGAGATCGGCAGCCATGTGCGCACCGTGAGAGTGGGTGACCGGGTGTCGGGCGAGGGCCACCTGATCGGCATGAAAAGCCGCATGGCAAGGGCCGGGCATTTCCACCTCGACCCCGAGACCAAGGGCATTGGCGTCAACCTGCCGGGCGCTTTTGCCGACTATCTCAAGATTCCGGCCTTCAACGCCATCCACCTGCCGCCCGAGGTCGATGATGAGATCGGCGCCATTCTCGATCCGTTGGGCAACGCGGTTCATACCGCGCTTTCCTTTGATCTCGTGGGCGAGGACGTGCTGATCACCGGCGCTGGCCCCATCGGCATCATGGCGGCGGCCGTCTGCCGCCATGTGGGCGCGCGCCATGTGGTGGTGACGGACATCAACGACTATCGGCTCGATCTCTGCAATCAGGTGACGGACGCCGTGACGGTGAATGTCTCCCGCGAGGATCTGGCTGACGTCATGCACCGGCTGCGGATGAGCGAGGGCTTCGACATTGGCCTTGAAATGTCCGGCGCGCCGCAGGCCTTCGACCAGATGGTGGACCGGATGATCATGGGCGGCAAGATCGCCATGCTGGGCATCCCATCTGGTCCCACCAAGGTTGACTGGAACCGGGTGATCTTCAAGTCACTCACCATCAAGGGCATTTACGGCCGCGAGATGTTCGAGACCTGGTACAAGATGATTGCCATGCTGCAATCGGGCCTGGATGTGCGCAAGGTCATCACCCATCGCATGAAGGCGGCTGACTATGCGCAGGGTTTTGCCCTGATGAAGCAGGGAAGCTGCGGCAAGGTGGTTCTCGACTGGGCTTGAGCGGGCGCTGTTGCCCCACCTTGCCAAGGCGGCAGTTGGGGGTTACGGAGGGTGCGAAACAACACTTTTGTGATGGGTCCGCACATGTTGACTGCTTATGGAACAGCCCATGACTGCCTGACTGAATTGGATCCCGCCGTGGCGCTCAAGGATCCCTCGGAAACGGTTTGGTTCGATCTGGTGGAACCGACGGACGCCGAGGAGGCGGCGGTGGAGGCTGCCCTCGGGATCGACATTCCAACGCGGGAGGCACTGGCTGAGATCGAAGCCTCCAGTCGCCTCTACCAGATGGATGGTGCCGTCTTCATGACGGCCACCCTCATGCGCCGCGGCGATCATGACGAACCGGAATCATCTCCTGTCACCTTCATCGTCAAGGATAACAGCCTTGTCACCGTGCGCCATCACCATCCGCAGGCTTTTCCGGCCTATGTGAAGCGGGCCATGAAGCCGCAGTCAACTCCGCTCACCGGCTGGAGCATTCTGATCGCGCTGCTCGAGGCCGTGGTTGACCGTGCCGCCGACCATCTGGAACGCGCGGGCCAGATCGTCGACGAGACATCCAAGAAGACTTTCGGCGCCAAGCGCACCCTGTCTGGCGTACACAAGCAGACCTCGCGCAAGACGATAAACCTGCAGGAGTTGATCGAGAATATCGGCGAGGAGGGCGACTTCGTCTCCAAGATGCGCGAGAGCCTTGTGTCCATCGGCCGGGCCGTCGCCTTCATGCAAGCGATCGTGGACCAGTTTAGTGACCACAAGGACATTAAGGAGAACAAGGTTCGCATCAAGATCCTGCAGCGCGACATCGTCTCGCTCACCGACCACGCGACATTCCTCTCGGGGAAAATCAGCTTCCTGCTGGACGCGGTACTGGGTCTCATCTCCATCGAGCAAAACGGCATCATCAAGATTTTCTCGGTGGCGGCGGTGGTGTTCCTGCCGCCGACGCTGGTCGCTTCGATCTATGGCATGAACTTCGCGTTCATGCCGGAACTGCAATGGCAGTTTGGCTATCCTTTCGCGCTTCTGCTCATGGTGGGGTCCGCGGTTCTGCCGTTCTACTACTTCAAGCGAAAGGGGTGGTTGTAGTGCCGGTCGTGGTCTGGGTGGCAATTGGCGGCGGCCTTGGGGCCTCTGCGCGCTACGGCGTCAATGTATTGTTCGGAAAGCTGCTGGGGCCGGGCTTCCCGTGGCAGACAATGTTTGAGAACGTGCTCGGCTGCTTCATCATGGGGCTGCTGATGGAGCTGATGGCCTTGAAGCTCAATGTTTCGCAGGAGCTGCGCGCCATGCTGACCACTGGCGTGCTTGGCGGCTTCACCACCTTTTCCGCCTTTTCGCTCGATTTCGCGCTGCTGATGGAGAAGAAGGCCACGCTTCATGCCTTCGCCTATGCCGCGGCATCGGTCCTGGGATCTCTTCTGGCGTTGTTCGCCGGGCTTTATCTGATCCGGATAATGTTCCCGCCGCCCGTTCTGCCATGAGCGAGGTCAAGCGCCATGTGGTGACGGCGGAAGAAGCCGGCATGCGGCTGGACCGCTGGTTCAAGGTCCATTTCCCGCAGGTGACCTTTGCTTACCTGAACAAGCTCACGCGCACCGGCCAGGTGCGCGTAGCGGGGGCACGCGCCAAGACCAATACGCGGCTTGAAGCCGAGCAGGAGATCCGCGTGCCGCCGCTGGCCTTCGACACAAGGCCCGCCGATGCGCCGAAGGCCGATGTGAAGCCGCTCTCCCCGCAGGAGCGCCGCCTGTTCCAGTCCATGGTGATCCATGAGGACCGGGACATCTATGTGCTGAACAAGCCCTCGGGCTTTGCCGTGCAGGGTGGCAGCAAGACGCACCATCATCTTGATGGGCTGCTCATGGGCCTTGGTGTTGAGCTGGGCGAGCGCCCCTTGCTGGTGCACCGGCTGGACCGGGATACATCGGGCGTCATCGTCATCGCCAAGCGGCGTTCGGTGGCGGCGGCCTTGGGTAAACTCTTTTCCACCCGGGCGGTGAAGAAAACCTACTGGTCCGTGGTGAAGGGCGTTCCAAAACCCGCACAGGGGCGGATCGAGGTGGCGCTCATCAAGGCCAAGGGACCGGAGGGCGACCGCATGCGCGCCTCTCAAGCTGGCGAGGAGGAGGACGAGCAGCGCGCCGTGACCTTTTACGCCGTGCTCGACAAGGCGTCCGACATTGCTGCCTGGGTGTCCTTGAAGCCCGTCACCGGGCGCCAGCACCAGCTTCGCGCCCACATGGCGCATATCGGCACGCCGATCATGGGGGACGAGAAATACGGCGGCCTTGATGGCATGCCGGAGGGGCTGGCAAAGAAACTGCACCTTCATGCGCGGCGTATCGTCTTCCCGCATCCGCGCGAAGGCACCATCGACATTTCCGCGCCACTGCCAGAGCATATGCTGCAGAGCTTCGAGTTGCTGGGTTTTGATCCCAACCGCTTCGCGGAGGGGCAGGGGTGAAGCTTGCTATCTTTGACGTGGATGGCACGCTGGTGGACAGCAGCGCCATGATCGCCGCCTCGCTCACCTCGGCCTTCAGGGCAGAGGGCCTCGCCGTGCCGGACAGGGCGCGCATGATGTCCATCGTCGGCCTGTCTCTCATCGATGCGATGAAGGCGCTGGCGCCCGAGGAGGCGCACGCGATGCATGAACGTCTGGCGGCGGCCTACAAGCAGGCCTTCTGGGAACATCGCGCCAGGGGCGAGCATACGGAACACCTGTTCGACGGCGCGCTGCCGCTTCTGATGGCACTGCATGCGCGCGATGACGTTGTGCTCGGCATTGCCACCGGCAAGTCGCGCCGTGGTGTGGCTCATCTTCTTGACGTGCACGGATTGGAGGGCTGGTTCGCCACCGCGCAGACCTCGGATGATCATCCCTCGAAACCACATCCCTCCATGATCGTGGCAGCGCTTGCTGAAACCGGGCTTGAACCTTCCGCTGCCATCATGATCGGGGATACGAGCTTTGACATCGCCATGGCCCGCGCGGCGGGGATCGGCGCGGCAGGCGTAGCCTGGGGGAACCATGCCGTACTCGAGCTGATGCACGCTGGCGCGCATACGATTTCTAATGATTTCAACGAATTGGCTAAACACCTTGAATCACTTTGGCAGGAACGCATGAGATGAACGCCCGCCGCTTCTACAAGACCGTCTCCGTAACGGATGACCTCGGTATCGCGCTTGATGGCCGCGTGGTGAAGACCCCGATGAAGGTGCCACTGGTTCTACCCACCCGTGCGCTGGCGGAGGCCGTTGCTGCGGAATGGGAGGCGCAAGGCGAGAAACTGGACCCGTCCTCTATGACCCTCACCAAGCTCGCCAACACCGCGATCGACCGCGTTGGCCCAAACCGGGCGGCGATCGAGTCCGAGGTGCTGGACTATTCCAACAGCGATCTTGTCTGTTACCGGGCGGACAGGCCGCCGGATCTCGTCCAGTGCCATGCCCGCCAGTGGGACCCCGTGGTGGACTGGGCCCGCACCGCGCTGGATGCGCCTTTTGAGGTGCGGATGGGCGTGATGCACCAGCCCCAGCCGGAAGCCGCGCTTAGTGCCGTCGGTGCTGCGCTCACCGACCTGACCGATTTCGAACTCGCCGCCTTCCATACGCTGATGACGTTGACGGGGTCCGCCCTGATCGCCCTCATGCTGGCCCGCCGCGCCATCAGCCCGGAGGAGGCCTGGATCACTGCGCATGTGGACGAGGACTACCAGATCGAGCACTGGGGCGAGGACGGGGAAGCAGAAGCCCGTCGCGCTGCAAGGCTCAGGGAATTCATGGCCGCCTGCCGGTTTCTAAGACTGGCGGCGGTCTAAGTGGGCTCTCATCCGCCCCTTCGGGGACCTTCTCCCATTGCGCTGCAACGGCAGAAGGAAATGAGTTTTCCCTCTCCCTCCGTAAGGTGGGAGAGGGTGCGCGAAGGGCGGCTGAGGGGCTGCCATTGGCCTTTCGGCTGATTTGACGGATGGCGGTCCCCGGCCTAACACGGGCGGTTGAAATTCAAGCATTTGCCCGGAGTTGCCCGATGCAGGATATTCTCGAAAAGCTGGAAGCCCGCCGTATCCAGGCGCGGGCGGGCGGGGGCGAAAAGCGCGTGGCCTCGCAGCATGCCAAGGGCAAGCTGACAGCGCGGGAACGTATCGAACTGCTGCTCGATGAAGGCTCCTTCGAGGAGTTTGACATGTTCGTTGAACATCGCTGCACCGATTTCGGCATGGAAGAGCAGAAGCTTCCCGGCGATGGCGTCGTAACGGGTTGGGGCACGGTGAATGGCCGCGTGGTCTATGTCTTCGCCAAGGATTTCACGGTGTTCGGCGGGTCGCTCTCTGAAGCCCATGCTCGCAAGATCACCAAAATTCAGGATATGGCGCTGCAGAACCGCGCGCCGATCATCGGCCTGTTCGATGCCGGCGGTGCTCGCATTCAGGAAGGCGTGAATGCGCTCGGCGGCTATGGCGACGTGTTCCAGCGCAATGTGATGGCCTCCGGCGTCATCCCGCAGATTTCCGTCATCATGGGCCCCTGCGCGGGTGGCGACGTCTACTCCCCCGCCATGACGGACTTCATCTTCATGGTGCGCGACACCAGCTACATGTTCGTGACGGGGCCGGACGTGGTGAAGACCGTCACCAATGAAACGGTGACGGCGGAAGAACTGGGCGGTGCCTCCGTCCACACCACCAAATCCTCCATCGCGGACAAGGCCTTCGAGAACGATGTAGAGGCGCTGCTGCAGATGCGCCGCCTGATTGACTTCCTCCCGTCTTCCAACACCGCGGATCTGCCCGAGCTTCCGAGCTTTGACCCGCCGGACCGCATCGACCATTCGCTCGATACGCTGATCCCCGCAAATCCGAACCAGCCCTACGACATGAAGGAACTGATCCTGAAAATGGTCGACGAGGGGGATTTCTTCGAAATCCAGGAAGCCCACGCGCGCAACATCATCACCGGCCTTGCCCGCATCAACGGCCGCACGGTGGGCATCGTGGCAAACCAGCCGATGGTTCTGGCGGGCGTTCTCGACAGCGACGCGGGCCGCAAGGGCGGCCGCTTCGTGCGCTTCTGCGATTGCTTCAACATCCCGATCGTGACGCTGGTGGACGTGCCGGGCTTCCTGCCCGGAACCGCGCAAGAATATGGCGGCCTCATCAAGCATGGCGCCAAGCTGCTTTACGCTTATGCCGAGGCCACCGTGCCGAAGATCACCGTCATCACCCGCAAGGCCTATGGCGGCGCTTATGTAGTCATGTCATCGAAGCACCTGCGGGGCGACGTGAACTATGCCTGGCCCACCGCCGAAATCGCCGTGATGGGTTCGAAGGGCGCAGCCGAAATCATTTACCGCTCCGAACTTTCGGACCCGGAGAAGATTAATTCCCGTGTAAAGGACTACGAGGCCCGCTTCGCCAATCCCTTCGTCGCGGCCGAACGTGGCTTCCTTGACGAGGTGATCATGCCGCATTCGACCCGCAAGCGCATCGCGCGCGCGCTCAACATGCTGCGCCACAAGGAACTCCAGAACCCCTGGAAGAAGCACGACAACATTCCGCTCTGACGCGTCCGGATGTCTTCATGCGCGGACTTGATCCGCGCATCCTTGTCGGGGCATCTTTTGGCGTGTGCCGGAAAGAAAAACACCCCCTCGGCATTTCGGTGTTGATCGGCTAGCCTTGCCCACATGGAACCCAAGGAACTCGCCCTCCGCCTTGGCCTATCGCTGGCGCTCGGCTTCGTCATTGGCCTTGAAAGAGGCTGGAAGGAGCGCGACGAGGGCGAAGGCCACCGCGCCGCCGGGCTTCGCACCTTCTCGCTCGTAGGCCTGCTGGGCGGCTTGTTCGGCAGTCTGTCCCTTGAGGGGGACAGGCTGTTGCTCGCCGCGGGTTTCGTGACCACCAGTGCGGCTCTCGCCGTTTACATGTGGCGGGAAAGCCAGCACGAGAGGGACTTCAGCGCCACCACACTTGTCGCGGCTCTGGTCACCTTCGCGCTCGGTGCTACCGCCGTTCTGGGTGACATGGCGATTGCGGCAGGCGCGGGGGTCGCCACGGTGGGACTGCTGGCCTACAAGACCCAGCTGCACGGCTTCCTCGCCCGCATCACATGGGATGAACTGCGCTCTGGCCTGCTTCTGGCGGCGATGACATTCATCGCCCTCCCGCTGCTGCCGGATCAGCCCATTGATCCCTGGGGCGCCCTGAACCCGCACAAGCTCTGGCTCATCACCATACTGATCGCCGCCGTGTCTTTCATCGGCTATGTGGCGGTGAAGATTGCCGGGCCGTCACGCGGGCTGGTGCTGGCGGCGGCACTGGGCGGGCTGATTTCCTCAACCGTCGTCACCCTCACGCTGGCTGGCCTGGCGCGGAGCAACACGGCCAGGATTGGTCTGCTCACCGGGAGCATCATCTCCGCCGGTGCGGTGATGATGGTGCGCGTTCTCGTGCTGGCGGGCTTCGTGAATGTCTCGCTGGCTGCGGCGCTTGCGGTTCCGCTGCTTGCCGCCGCGCTGTTTCAGGCAGTGGCCGCTTTCTTCCTGATCGGGCGGGAGGGTGCGATGGCGAATGGAGAGCGGGCGGAGGCGCTGGTGCACAAGAATCCGTTCCTGCTCTCCGAAGTGCTCAAGTTCGGCGCGATCCTCGCCGCCGTCATGCTGGCCGCAGGCATCGCCCAGAGCCTCTACGGCAACAGCGGCCTGTGGGCCGTCGCCGCCATCTCCGGCTTGGCGGATGTCGATGCGATGACGCTCTCCATCGCCAACATGGGGCCTGCCACATCGGCCGGGGTGGGGGCGATCCTGCTGACCATCGGCGTCAACAACCTCGCAAAGTCCATCTATGGCTGGGTGGCGGGTGGCAACCGGCTGGGCCTGATGCTGCTCGTCCTCAACATGGCGGCAATTGCCGTGGCCGTGGCGGCGTGGTGGTTCCTACCGTCCCTCAGTCTTTAGATCCGCTCGCCCACCAAATCATATTCCTCGGCCTCGACGATCCGTACACGGATCTTATCGCCGGGCTTCAGGTCCGTTTCACCGGGGAGGAAGACGTTGCCGTCGATCTCGGGAGCATCCCACGGTGAGCGGGCGATGGCTTCGCCATTCTCTTCGTCGATCTCATCCACCAGCACGTCAATCTCGCGGCCGACCCGGGACTGGAAGATCTCGGCGGAAATCTCCTGCTGGGCTTCCATGAAACGTTCCCAGCGGTCTTGCTTCACCTCGTCCGGCACCTGTTCAAGGCCAAGCTCATTGGCCTTGGCGCCGGATACGGGCTCGTACTTGAAGCAGCCCGCGCGTTCGATGCGGGCTTCCTTCATCCACTGCAGGAGATATTCGAAATCCTGTTCCGTCTCGCCGGGGAAACCCACGATGAAGGTGGAGCGGATGGCGATGTCCGGGCAGATCGAGCGCCAGTTGGCCAGCCGGTCCAGCACCTTTTCCTGGTTGGCGGGGCGCTTCATGGCTTTCAGCACGTTGGGGGCGGCGTGCTGGAAGGGGATGTCGAGATAGGGGAGGATCTTGCCCTCCGCCATCAGCGGGATCACGTCATCCACATGCGGGTAGGGGTAGACATAGTGCATGCGTACCCAGGCGCCGAGGTCGCCCAGCTCCTTCGCCATGTCGAAGAACTTTGCCCGCACGTCCCGGCCATGGAACTTGGACGTGGCGTATTTGATGTCGACGCCATAGGCAGACGTATCCTGGCTGATGACGAGAAGTTCCTTCACCCCCGCCTTCACCAGCCGCTCCGCCTCATACAGCACCGAGGCGACGGGCCTGGAGACGAGGTCGCCGCGGATCGACGGGATGATGCAGAAGGAGCAGCGGTTGTTGCAGCCCTCGGATATCTTCAGATACGCATAGTGCTTGGGCGTCAGGTGCAGCCCTTGCGGTGGCACGAGGTCCATCTTCGGGTCATGCACGGGCGGGATGGCCTGATGCACGGCACCCACCACCGCCTCATACTGGTGCGGACCGGTGACAGCGAGCACGCCCGGATGCGCCTTCATGATGGTGTCGGCCTCGACGCCCATGCAACCCGTGACGATGACGCGGCCATTCTCCTCCATCGCCTCGCCGATGGCGGCGAGAGACTCTGCCTTGGCGCTGTCGAGGAAGCCGCAAGTGTTGACGATCACAACGTCTGCATCGTCATAGCCGGGCGACATGACATACCCCTCAGCGCGGAGCTGGGTGATGATGCGCTCGGAATCCACCAGCGCCTTGGGGCAGCCGAGCGAGACGAGGCCGATTTTCGGAACGTGGGTTTTCATGGGTGGCTCCTTAGAGCATGTTGTCAGAAAGTGGAAACCACTTTTGCGTTAGCTTGGCACTGGAATGGCCTGGTTCCGGCGCTTCCCGGAGACTGTGCCGCGTGGGCAGCTGGTGCTTTCCGGCGAGGCCCGGATGATGCATATTGCTTTCAGGCAGCACGGCAACGAAGCGTTGCAGCAGGGGTTCTGATATGGTTTCTCGACGGCAACTTCTTCTGGGTCTTGGCACCCTTCTGGCCCCGACCAGCGTATCGGCTGCCACCTCCACGAAGCCTCCGGTACCCGCCAAGCCTGCCGCGAAGACGGCGAAGCCAGACCCCAAGAAGAAGGCGGCAAAGCCTGCCCCGGCCAAGAAGAAGCCCGCGCCCGAGCCACGCCTCATCATCACCATCAACAAGGTGAGCCAGAACATGACGGTGATGCTGGATGGGGACAGGCTCTACAAGTGGAAGGTCTCCACCGGCGCTTCGGGCTATGAAACGCCTAGCGGCACGTTCCGCCCCTTCCGCCTCGAGAAGGAGCATTATTCCAAGGAGTGGGATGACGCGCCCATGCCGCATTCGATCTTCTTCACCACCCGTGGCCACGCCGTTCACGGCAGTTACCATGTGAACAGCCTCGGCCGCCGAGCCTCCCATGGCTGCGTGCGGCTTCACCCGGACAATGCGGCGAAGCTCTTCGCCCTTGTGCAGAAAACCGGCACCGGAAACACCCGGGTGGTGGTGAAGGGCGGCTTCTTCGACCAGCAGGAGACCACGGCTGGGCAGCCAAAGAGCAAGAAGAACGGCTTGTTCTCCTGGGCCAATTGACCGCCGCCGCGCTTGCAGCTGCCATGCCTTGACAAATGGGGCGCTGCATGCGCTCTAGCGCCCCGAATGACGCTTTTTCTGTGAGGACTCAATGCACGCCTACCGCAGCCACACCTGTGGCCAGCTTCGCCCTGAAAACGCCGGTCAGGAAACCCGGCTTTCCGGCTGGGTCCACCGCGTCCGCGATCATGGCGGCGTATTGTTCATCGACCTGCGCGACCATTACGGCATGACGCAGGTGGTGGCGGACCCCGATTCGCCCGCCTTCAAGACGGCGGAGACACTGCGCTCGGAATGGGTCATCCGGGTGGATGGCAAGGTGCGCCTGCGCCCCGCTGGTACCGAGAACACAGATCTCCCGACGGGCCTCGTCGAAGTCTTCGCGACCGACATCGAAGTCCTTGCCCAAGCGGCGGAACTGCCGCTGCCCGTCTTCGGTGACACGGAATATCCGGAAGACATCCGCCTCCGCTACCGCTTCCTCGACCTGCGCCGTGAGCGCATCCACAAGAACATCATGAAGCGGGGGCAGATCATCAACTCGCTGCGCCGCCGCATGACGGATCAGGGCTTCTTCGAGTTCCAGACGCCGATCCTCACCGCTTCGTCGCCTGAGGGCGCGCGCGACTTCCTGGTGCCCTCGCGCATTCACCCCGGCAAGTTCTACGCGCTGCCGCAGGCGCCGCAGCAGTTCAAGCAGCTGATCATGATGTCGGGCTTCGATCGTTACTTCCAGATCGCCGCCTGCTTCCGCGATGAGGACGCCCGCGCTGACCGTTCGCCGGGTGAGTTCTACCAGCTCGACATCGAGATGAGCTTCGTCACGCAGGACGACGTGTTCAACGCGGTCGAACCCGTGCTGCGCGGCGTGTTCGAGGAATTCGGCGGCGGCCTGCCGGTAACGCAGAAGTTCCCGCACATCGCTTACCGTGACTCGATCCGCTGGTATGGCTCCGATAAGCCGGACCTGCGCAACCCCATCAAGATGCAGGCGGTGACGGAGCACTTCAGGGACTCTGGCTTCAAGGTCTTCGCCGGCATGATCGCGTCGGACCCCAAGGTCGAAGTCTGGGCCATTCCCGCCCCCAAGGGTGGCTCACGCGCCCTCTGCGACCGCATGAACTCCTACGCCCAGCAACAGGGCCAGCCGGGCCTCGGCTATGTGTTCTGGCGCGAAGGCGAGGAGGGCGGTGCCGGCCCCATCGCCAAGAATATCGGCCCCGAACGCACGGACGCCATCCGCGCCCAGCTTGGCCTTGGCGTGGGCGATGCCTGCTTCTTCGTCGCGGGCCGCCCGGAGAAGTTCTACAAATTCGCGGGGGATGCGCGCAACAAGGTGGGCGAGGAGCTGAATCTCACCGCCAAGGACCGCTTCGAGTTCTGCTGGATCGTCGACTTCCCGATGTATGAGTGGAACGAGGAAGACAAGAAGGTGGACTTCTCCCACAACCCGTTCTCCATGCCGCAGGGTGGTCTTGAGGCGCTGGAGACGAAGGACCCGCTCGACATCCTCGCTTATCAGTACGACATCGTCTGCAACGGCGTGGAATTGTCCTCCGGTGCCATCCGTAACCATCGCCCCGAGGTGATGAAGAAGGCCTTCGAGATCGCGGGCTATCCGGAAAGCGTGTTGCTGGAAAAATTCGGCGGCATGTACCGTGCCTTCCAGTATGGCGCGCCGCCCCATGGCGGCATTGCGCCCGGCGTGGACCGCATCGTCATGTTGCTCTGCAATGAGCCGAACATCCGCGAAGTGGTGCTGTTCCCGATGAACCAGCAGGCCGAAGATCTTTTGATGGGAGCTCCTTCGGACGTGACGCCGAAGCAACTGCGCGAACTACACATCAGGCTGAATCTGCCCGAGGCGTGAGCGCGTTTTCTCCTCGCTGAAACGGAAAATGCCCGGCGGTTGCGCCGGGCATTTTGTTTGACGACAAGCGGCTTCAGTCGTTCGATGTTATGGAGAGGCCGAGCTTGGTGACAGCATCACCGGGCTTCGCCGGATCGAGCATGGTGATCGCCGCGAAGGTGAGCGGCGCCGGGGGCTTGAGGGCGAAGGTAATCGACTTGGGGTCATTCAGGAAGGCTGTGATCGCGTCCACCGCCTGCTTGGTGAAAGCCTCGTTCTGGAATTGGATCAGCTGCAGCTGTACTGTTGGCGGAATGCTGGCAATGAGCGTCTGCTCGTCCATGCCCTGCATGGCCGCGATGAGTGGCAGCACCTTCTTGAAGATCGAGGCATCCTCAAAGCGTAGGTTGGCGCCTTTGAGAACCGCGTTCTGCAACTGTGGCATCAGCGCGTCGAGGTTCAGCTCCTTTCCTTCCGTTTGTGCCTGCAGCACGTCCACATAGGCGGCCAGGGGTACATCGTCGAGGGCCGCGCCGAGACGCAGCGTGGCGATGTTCCGGCCGGTGAGCCCGAGGTTGAACGCGTAGCCCAGCTTGTCGCCATTGCGAGTCAGGTCGCCCTCGGTGGTGAGATCGAGATTGAGCTTTGTGTAACCAAGCTGCTTCAGCATGCCGCCCTGGTCGAGCTGCGAGACGAGAGCCTCTGGCAGAGCGATGTTGTTCACCTTCATCGTATAGGTGCCTGAGCCCGTGTCAGGATCTCCCGCCCAGTTGGTCTGCAGGCTGTCGATACTGACGGCATGGCTGCCAGACGTGACCGTGAACGGCCCCGCAGTCATCTGCTTTGCATAGGTGGTGGAGGCAAGCAGTTCCTCCTCTGTGGTCGGCGTGGGACCGGTGGCGCGGACATGCCAGTCCTCCACATCCATCGCAGGCATGGTGACCGTCAGATCAGCTCCCGTGCCCTTGATGCTTATCGAACTGTTGGTGAAAACCGTCTTGCCGATGAGAAAGTGCGCCGGGCCCTCCTCGCTGATTCCGCTGAATGCGGCCTGGCCCACTTTGAGGGTGAGCGCAGGGTCCTCGCCCTGTTCCGGCTTGGACAGTGTCAGGTTGGTGATGATCACCTGGCCATTGCCGTCTTCCGTCAGGGCCTCGTAGCTGGGCTTGGCGGCCGTCTGGCGTTCGAGGTTTGCAAGGACGGCTTGTATGGCTGCCGGAGCGTCTGCCGCATGGGCAAGGCCCGGGAGAACTGCCGCCGAGGCCATGCAGGCAATTGCAAACAATTTGGGAAACAGTCGCATAAAGGCTCCTAGTCGCTGGACGAATTCAACTTCTGCCAGCATATGGGATCGCCTGCAGCAGGGAAAGATATTCCCGCAACCAACATTGCGGAACTCGTGCGTGAAACCCGGACCAAATAGAAGATGGAGATGTGATGCGAACCTTCACGGCAGCCATACTTCTGGAGGCTATGTTCATTGTGGCACCGGCAGTTGCTGAGGCCGTAACAGCCAAGCCCGCCGCCTGACGGCCGGAAGGCGCCAAGGGGCCGTGGCGGTTGTAGTGGCTTCCTGGCGTGCGCGCTCTACGTCGTCACCATGCCTGACACCGCCCGGCGCTACAGCGGGGGCGTGGGCCGTGAGGGATGTGCGCGGTTCGGCTTCTCCAGCATCGTCAGCGCTGCGGCATGGCCGACGTGGCCGACATGGCGACCGCGGGCGGAGATGATCGGGCGTGAGGGGAGAAGGGGCGCATGCAGCCTTATCCGATCGGCAGCACCTTCTCGGCCGGGTGCATCCGCATGATGAATGCCGATGTGATTGCGCCTTGTGAGCGGGTGAAGATTGGCCCCCCCGTTATCGTGGTTCAGTAGGAGCCGGTCATCAACAAAACACGAAGGGCCGCAAATGCTGCGGCCCTTTTCGCTTGGTTCTGAAAAGAACTGACCCCGGCAGCAATCGCTATCCGGGGTCCAGTCCTGAAGTCTCAGAAGGTCAGGCCTTCTTTGCAGCCTTCTTAGCAGCCTTCTTAGCAGGCTTCTTGGCGGCCTTCTTGGCGGCAGCCTTCTTAGCCGGCTTCTTGGCAGCAGCCTTCTTTGCAGCCGGCTTCTTGGCGGCCTTCTTGGCGGCCTTCTTGGCAGGCTTCTTCGCAGCTTTCTTCGCAGCCATCGCTGTCTCTCCTAGAGTTGTTAGTGCCCCACAACGCAGGTAAGCCTCACACCGACGGCTGGTATGTAAGATACATCCTTGACCATCATTGACGTGTTTCATGCACCCACTTGTGTGATTCGGCAATATGCCGACAACATCTGGTATATGTCAAAAATCTCGCTAACAATAGGTAAATGCAGGGAAATCGGCAAAGCTTGTCCTTGTACGGATCAATGTGCCATTTTCAGCCAAAAAGCCAGTAAAATAGGGTATTTTCCGTTGTATTCCGTAGGCGGATGAAAGGCGCATTTCGGTCTCTCTTTTGGAGAGGTTCCTGTCAAGTGCCGAAAGCCCACCGCCAAGGAAATTGTGGAAAAGAATCAGGCGACGCCTTTCGAATGGGCCTCAGGCGAGCCTCCGGAGGGTGTCTGGCGCCGCTTTCCTGCTGTGCTGAGATAGTTTGCTCATCTCAGCATGACGGGCAATGAAACCTGTTTTATGCCGCCTGTGAAGCAGAAAGGCCGGGCGTTAGCCCGGCCGTTCACCAAGATGTTTGGGTCTGATGTTGATTACGAGCAACCGCTCGTGGAGCCGCACGTGTAGCACTTCAGGCAGGTGCCATTGCGCACCATTGTGAAGTTGCCGCATTCAGAGCAACTCTCGCCCTCATAACCTTTCATGCGCGCTTCGGCGCGACGATCACTGGCGGTGATGACGGCGGCCCCGAGGGCAACCGACATGTCCTGACGAGACTGCGTGACGACCGCAGCTTCCGCGAGCGCGAGTGCACCGTGCGCTTCGGCGCGGACCTGCACGGCCTGCGCAGGTGCGGCGGCTTGTGTGCTCGACATCACCACCACGTTGGAGGTGGCAAGGTTGGGCTTTCGCACGAAACCGGAGGACAACACGCGGGCAGCGGGTACGCGCGGCGTATCGCCCGCATCTTCACCCTTACCGAGCGAATCGAAGCCCATTTCAGAGGCTTCGACATGGGCGAGGTCACTGCGGCCCAGATAGGACACCGCCAACTCTCGGAACACATAGTCGAGGATCGACGTAGCGTTCTTGATGGAGTCGTTACCCTGCACCATGCCGGCAGGCTCGAACTTGGTGAAGGTGAAGGCATCCACGAACTCCTCCAGCGGCACGCCGTACTGGAGACCGACCGACACAGCGATGGCGAAGTTGTTCATCATGGCCCGGAGGGCGGCGCCCTCCTTGTGCATGTCGATGAATATTTCACCCAGCTTGCCATCATCATATTCGCCAGTGCGGAGATAGACCTTGTGGCCGCCGACAACCGCCTTCTGGGTGTAGCCCTTGCGGCGGTGAGGCAGCTTCTCGCGCGAGCGCTCGCGCTCAATGACGCGCTCGACGATCTTCTCCACAACGGTTTCGACGCGGGCCGCCATGGTCTTGGTCATCAGGGCCTCGCCGGCTTCCTCGACCTCTTCCTCATCATCGGAGATCAACTGGGCAGAGAGCGGCTGCGACAGCTTGGAGCCATCGCGGTAGAGGGCATTGGCCTTCAGCGCCAGCTTCCAGGACAGCATATAGGCGTTGGTGCAGTCCTCCACCGCCGCATCGTTCGGCATGTTGATGGTCTTGGAGATCGCACCCGAGATGAAGGGCTGGCTTGCAGCCATCATGCGGATGTGGCTTTCGACCGAGAGATAACGCTTGCCCAGGCGGCCGCACGCATTGGCGCAATCGAACACCGGCAGGTGCTCCGGCTTCAGGCCAGGAGCGCCTTCAAGTGTCATCGCGCCGCAGACATGCACATTGGCCTTCTCGATATCAGCCTTGGCGAAACCGAGGTGCGAGAGCATATCGAAGCCGAAATCATTGAGCTGCGCGTCGGTGAGACCCAGCGCATCGCGGCAGAACTCTTCGCCCAGCGTCCACTTGTTGAACACGAACTTGATGTCGAATGCGGATGCGAGGCCCGCCTCGATCTTGGTGATCTGCTCATCGCCAAAGCCCTTGGCCTTCAGCGCCGGATGGTTGAGGGCAGGGGCCTCCGAGAGCGAGCCATGACCCACGGCGTAGGCGATGATTTTCTCGATCTCGGCCTGGGCATAGCCCAGCGTGCGGAGCGCTTCCGGCACCGCCTGGTTGATGATCTTGAAGTAACCGCCGCCTGCGAGCTTCTTGAATTTCACCAGGGCGAAGTCGGGCTCGATGCCGGTGGTATCGCAGTCCATCACGAGGCCGATCGTGCCGGTGGGCGCGATCACCGTTGACTGGGCATTGCGGTAGCCGTGTTCTTCACCCAGCGATACGGCAAGGTCCCAGGCGCGGCGGGCCGCCACGGCGAGGTCGCGGTCCTTGAGGTCCGTCTCGTCGAGGGCGACCGGAATGGTGCGCAGGCCTTCATAGCCCACGGCGGCCCCATAAGCGGCGCGGCGGTGGTTGCGCATCACGCGCAGCATGTGCTCGCGGTTCTTGGCGAAGCCCGCGAAGGGGCCCAGCTCCTTCGCCATTTCGGCGGAGGTGGCATAGGAGATGCCCGTCATGATGGCCGAGATGGCAGCGCAGATGCCGCGGCCCTCATGGCTGTCATAGGGAATGCCGCCCGTCATCAGCAGGCCGCCGATGTTGGCGAAGCCCAGTCCCAGTGTGCGGAAGTCGTAGGAGAGCCTGGCGATTTCCTTCGAGGGGAACTGCGCCATCATCACCGACACCTCGAGGACAACGGTCCACAGCCGCACGGCGTGTTCAAAGGAAGCGATATCGAAGCGGCCGGTGGCTGCATCGCGGAACTGGATGAGGTTCAGCGAGGCGAGGTTGCAGGCCGTATCGTCAAGGAACATGTATTCCGAGCACGGGTTGGAGGCGCGGATCTCGCCCGAAGCCGGGCAGGTGTGCCAGTCATTGATGGTGGAATGATACTGGATGCCCGGGTCAGCCGAGGCCCATGCGGCATAGCCGATCTTGTCCCACAGGGTGGAGGCCTT
>JBEIDW010000034.1:0-23165 GCA_040383265.1 Hyphomicrobiales bacterium | reverse complement strand
GCTGCGATTGCAGCGCACTGCCATCGCCAAGCCCCGTGAAGATCAGTCTTTCGCAGCTTGGCGCACAAGAAGAGGAGGCAACATGGCAACCACTGTTAGAAAAAACGACATCACGTTCACCATCACAACGCCGGAAGACGTGCAACAAGACCGCAAGCGGCACAAGACAGAGCCCATACCGGTGTTGTTTTTCACGCAGAACTGAGCCGGGTTTTCCATCGAGAAGTGAGCCACCTTTGATTATGGATTTCGGCTCATGCTGAGGTCAAGGGATGGATTGTCTCCTTCTTTTTTCGGGCTGCGGTGTCTGAGCTGACCTTGAAGCGGAAACTATCGTTCCCCGTCTCGAGGATGTGGCAGCGGTGGGTCAGGCGGTCGAGCAAGGCGGTGGTCATCTTGGCGTCGCCGAAGACTGTGGCCCATTCGCTGAAGCTGAGGTTTGTGGTGATGGCCACGCTTGTTTTCTCGTAGAGCTTGCTCAGCAGATGGAACAGCAGCGCGCCGCCCGAAGCACTGAATGGCAGATATCCCAGTTCGTCGAGGATCACGAGATCGAGCTTGGCCAGGTTTTCTGCAATCTGCCCGGTCTTGCCCTTGGCCTTTTCCTGCTCGAGGGCGTTGACCAGCTCGATCGTGGAGAAGAAGCGGACCTTTCGGCGATGGTGTTCGATGGCCTGGATGCCAAGTGCGGTGGCGACATGGGTTTTGCCGGTGCCCGGCCCGCCGATCAGAACGACGTTATGCGCGTCATCCATGAACTCGCAGCGATGCAGCGTCCGGACAGTGGCTTCGTTGATCTCGCTGGCGGCGAAGTCAAAGCCGGAGAGATCCTTGTAGGCCGGGAACCGCGCGGACTTCATGTGATAGGCGATCGAGCGTACTTCCCGCTCGGCCAATTCGGCCTTCAAAAGCTGTGACAGGAACGGGATGGCGGCTTCAAAGGCCGGCGCACCTTGTTCGATGAGATCGGTGACGGCTTGCGCCATGCCATACATCTTCAGGCTGCGCAGCATGATGACAATGGCGCCGCTGGCAGGATCATGACGCATGGCGGCCTCCGGCGATCTTGCTGCGCAGGCCGTCATAGCGTTGGACATTGGCCTTGGGTTCGCGGTTTAGGCTCAGTGCCTGCGGGGTATCGAGGGGCGGAACACCTGTAACCTTGCCATCAACCAGCCGGTGCAACAGGTTCAGCACATGGGTTTTCGCCGGCACGCCGTCTGCCAGTGCCAGTTCCACCGCGGTGAGAACGGCCTGTTCATCGTGGTGCAGCACAAGCGCCAGAATATCGACCATCTCACGATCACCACCCGGTTTGCGCAGCATGTGGTCTTGCAACTGCTTGAAGCCAGGCGGCAATTCCAGAAAGGGCGCACCATTCCGAAGGGCGCCGGGCTTGCGTTGAACGACCGCCAGATAGTGCCGCCAGTCATAAACCGTCCGTGGCGGCCGGTGGTGACTGCGTTCGATGATCCGTGGATGTTCACAAAGGAGGTTACCCTCGGCCGCCACGACCAGCCGGTCTGGATAGACCCGCAGGCTGACCGGACGGTTCGCAAAGGACGCCGGAACACTGTAGCGATTGCGCTCGAAGCTGATCAGACAGGTGGGCGAGACGCGCTTGCTCAACTCGATGAAGCCGTCAAAGGTGACAGGCAGCTGCATGAGGGAGGCCTGCTCCTCAGCCCATACATCGGCAATTGTGCCAGGCAGCGTGCCATGAGCCGTCTCCCGCCACAGTTCCAGGCAACGCCGTTCCAGCCAGGCATTCAACGCCTGAAGATCTGGGAAGTCCGGCATGCCTTGCAATATCTGGTGGCGCGAATCCCGGACATTCTTCTCGACCTGGCCCTTCTCCCAACCTGCCGCCGGATTGCAGAACTCGGGCTCATAGACATAGTGGTTCGTCATCGCGAGGAAGCGCATGTTGATCTGCCGCTCCTTGCCGCGGCCCACACGATCCACTGCGGTCTTCATGTTGTCGTAAATACCCCGTGTGGGGACGCCGCCAAGGACCCGGAACCCGTGCCAATGGGCATCGAACAGCATCTCATGGGTCTGCAACGGATAGGCGCGCAGCAGGAAGGCCCGGCTGTGCGCGAGCTTCATATGCGACATCTGAAGCTTCACCCGCTCGCCGCCGAGCACTGCAAAGTCCTCGCTCCAGTCGAACTGGAAGGCCTCCCCCGGGCGGAAAGACAGCGGAACAAAGGTCCCGCGTCCCGTGGTCTGCTGCTCGCGCTGACGATCTGTCCGCCACCCTCGCGCAAAAGCCGCCACCCGGCCATAAGAGCCGGTGAAGCCAAGCGCCACCAGATCGCCATGCAACTGCTTCAGGGTTCGCCGTGCTTTACGCGACTTCCCGGCCTCGGTCTTCAACCAGGCGGCCAACCTCTCTGCAAAGGGGTCAAGCTTGCTCGGCCGTTCCGGCGTGGCGAAGATCGGCTCGATCGTGTTCGCCGCCAGATGCCTGGTCACCGTGTTCCGCGACAGCCCTGTGCGCCGCGAGATCTCTCGGATCGACAATTTCTGCCGCAAATGCATCCGGCGGATGATGTTCAAAAGTCCCATGTGGATCACTCCGTTGCCCCCGCCGCTCAATGCTTCAGGGGAAAGTTCACATGGCTCAGTTCTCAGTGGAAATTAGGCACCCAGTCGGCTCAGTTCTCGCTGGAAAACAACAGTCCTGGGCTCTGGGCCTGATCTCTACATCATTGATCTCAATCTGCCGGGCGAAGATGGGTTGAGCCTCGTCAAGCGGATACGAGCGTCTCAGCCCGACGTGGGCATTGTGATTGCATCAGCAAGAAACACGGTTGTTGACCGCATCGATGGCTATAGCGGCGGAGCAAACATCTTTTTGACAAAGCCTATCGACTTCGACGAGCTGAAGGCCATTATTCAGAGCATTGGGCAACGACTTTCGTTCAACAAGCACAGTGGCGACTCTGCACTTGTTCTGAATGTCCTGACATTACGGTTTATGGGCCCCATGGCAGAGGTAAGCCTGACCCAGATGGAGGCATCTCTTCTCGCGGCCTTTTCCAGGGCGCCTCAGCGAGCTCTGTAGCATTGGCAGGTGGCTGAGCATCTGGGGGCAGGAGAGGACATCAATAAGGACACTGTCGAGGTGAAGTTGGTGCGCCTGCGGAAAAAGCTCGCAAGAGCCGGAATTGACGGAAACGCCATAATCTCACTGCGTGGATACGGGTATCGGCTTTGCGTGCCTGTAAATGTGCTGCTCCAGTAATTGGCAGGGGCAAGAGAGTCCATCAAGGCCGAAGCTGCTCTGCTGGAGCAGGCCACACACGAGACGATCAGTGGAGGACCACCGGGACACCAAGAGACCGCACGCGGCTCAACGTGAAATCTACAGCGAGCATGATCTTTTGTGTGAGGTCCGCACAGGTTGAAGATTTTCGAACCTGGTCCTCTTTTCCTCCCAGAAGCCGTCACCAAAGTACGATCAGTGGGCCCCAAAAAATTCCTTGTATCAATCATATAGCGCCGCCGTACTAAAGTCGCTCGGTCAGGAGCTTCGGAGAATCTCGGGCCGAGAGAGACGAAATTCGGCGCTTTTGCCATTCCTGAGCTCATCCCGGTGAAACCCGCAAATGCTGGGGATTTTCTCAGCTCGGATTTCGAGGAGAGCGATTTACCAACGGACTAAATAGCGGAAACAAAGGAATTCGAACCCTCGGGACAGGGAAGAAAATCAAGTCATCATTTCAATTACACAGGGTTTATCATCTGCATTCTCGCTGGTGTGCCATTGGCGAACAAAGCCACTAATTTTTCCGGCGGCAGTCTGCTGACCTGCGATGACGGCTGCAAGATTGGCCTTGTCTCCGATGATCTGGATTTCGCCGGCCTCGACCCGAATCTGCTGGATGAGCCCGCGGAGGTAGGACTTTCGGGTCTGGATGTCGGCCATCTCGATCGTCCCGTTCATAAGGCTGACGACGGCGTCGATGTGGTCTCTGAGCCGGACGTCGGGCTCGATCGCGCCGTCCACGATGGCCTCGTCGAGCCGGGCGAGCGTGCCACCTGTTTCCTGGATCTCTGTTTCAAGTGCAATCATGCGGTTGGCGATGCTGACATCCTTCGCTGACTGCCGGTCGATCAGGATTCGAGGATCGCCGCCACAGATGCAAACGGTGTAGCTCTTGTTCCGCCTCGCCGTGCCAGTGCGCGCCATGCCCGAACCCCGAAGGCTGAGCCCCGACGCGCCCGTTAGCCCCGCCCGTTGAGCCACTCCGGCCCATCCTTGACATCCAGCGGGCCGGAACCTTCATGGCCTTCCGCGCAGAACTTGTGGATCGAACGGGCGGGTCCAGCCTCGAAGCGATCAATTCCATGTTGATCGTCTACCGGGTTTGGCTCGCCGTTGGCGCAGGAGCGCGCCGCACTCCCAGTGCAATTGAAAGCCTGAAGTTGCTGCGCTAAGAAATGCCGCGCCACGGCGTGCGGTGAAGTCGCCGGAACGAGTTTTGTATTGCCGGCAACTTTGCCAACTGAGATGACGGAATGAAACCAGCATACAGAGATCTCCTGCAGAAGTCGCTCGAACTCCATCAGAGAGGGCAGCTTCGTGACGCCATAAAGGGTTACGATCAAGTCCTGCTGATGTCCCCTGACAGCTTCGATGCGCTGCACCTGAAGGGGTTGGCGACCTATCAGTCCGGGCATGCCAATGAAGCCATCCCGCTGCTGACGAAAGCGATAAAGCTCAGAAGCGGGATACCGGCCGCGTTCAACAGCCGGGGATTGGCGCTTCAGGCCGCTGGCCGGCTGGATATGGCGCTCAGGGATTTTGGCAAGGCGATCGAGCTGAAACCCGACTTTGCCGAAGCCCACTGCAACAAGGCAAATGTACTAAGGGAGATGGGCAGGCTTGAGGACGCCCAATCAGCCTGTGCCGAAGCCATCCGCCTCAACCCGGGAATGGCGGAAATCTACAACAGCCTGGGCGTCATTCTGAAAGACGGGAAGAACTGGCAAGCGGCACAGGAGAACTTCATCCGTGCCATCAAGCTGAAACCAGGCTATCTTGAGGCGCTGAATAATCTTGGCAATGTCTTCAAGGAACTGCGGAGGTTTGATGAAGCGCTCGCCTGCTTTGACCGGGCCCTCAGCCTCAACCGCGCTCATGCGCAGACATACAGCAACCGCGGAACGGCCCTGCAGGAACTCGAACGGTTCGAGGAGGCAGTTGAGAGCTACCAAAAGGCCATCAGCCTGAAGCCGGATCATGCGCTGGCTTGGGTTGGCCTTGCCGACATCGAGTCGCGTTTCGGCAAGTTCACAGATGCGCAGGCAAAATACGAGAAGGCGCGACTGCTGGATCCGCATGCGGTGTCGGCATTGTGCGGCCTCGCCGAGGTGAAAAGGTTCAACGGTGCGGAGCCCCTGGTTGGGGAGATTGAGAAACTGTTGTCCGGCAGACCCATGCTGGACGAGGACCGCTCAAGGCTTCTCCACGCCTATGGCAAGATTTGCAATGATCTGGGCCGTTACGATGATGCCATCGGCCATTTCATGGCCGGAAAGCAGTTGCTGAAGTCAACTTTCAGCATGGCGCAGCAAACGGAACGCCATGCCGCCATCAAACACTTGTTCACGCGCGAGTTCTTCGCCGACCGGGAAGGGTTTGGCCTCCAGGATGAACGCCCGGTGTTCATCGTGGGCATGCCGCGCTCAGGCACCACGCTGGTTGAACAGATCCTGGCAAGTCATCATCTGGCCGGGGGCCTCGGTGAGTTGCCTCATCTTGCCCGGATTGCCAGCCGGCTTGGGTGGGAACAGACCGGCCCCGAGGTGTTCGTCAACAGCATCCGGAACCTTACGCCCGAGAACATCCACCGCATGGGCGAGGCCTATGCACAGGCTTACGCCAAGGCTGATCCGTCCCACATCCGCCTGATCGACAAGATGCCGCATAACTTCCAGTGGCTGGGGCTTGTGGCGCTGATGTTTCCCAAGGCACGCATCATCCATTGCCGCAGGGACGCGCTGGACACCTGCGTCTCGCTCTATATGCAGGCGTATATCAATCAGCATGGCTATGCCAAGGAACTTGAGGTGCTTGGCGCCTACTACAGGGAGTATGAAGCGCTCATGGATCACTGGAGAGCGGTTCTGCCGATCCCGATTCACGACTGCCGGTATGAGCAGGTGATTGCCGAGTTCGAACCAACGGCGCGGGACCTGGTGGCGTTTCTTGGGCTTCCATGGGATCCGAACTGCCTCAATTACCATGCGCAGGCAGGGCAAGTGAGCACCGCCTCGCGCTGGCAGGTGAGGCAACCTCTCTATGCCTCCTCTGTTGGCCGCTGGCGTCGCTATGAAAGACATCTGGGTCCGCTCAAGCAGGCCCTGGGGTTCAGCGAAACTGCAGTTGCGGACTTACGCTGAACGGCGGGAACGTCACCAACGGAACCCCAACGCCAGAATGTCGGCCGCCCTTGCCAACTTCGGCTGCCAGATAATCCCAGCAGCAACCGGCAGGAGTTTGCCGGGCTCTTTCACGCACGTACAGTTCTTTGAAACCTTGCCATGGGCTGAGATCATGCCGGGCGCGGTGGACATCATTGTACTGGCATGCGCCGCGACATCCCCCGGCTGCAAGTCACCACTGAACCGTCTGATCCTGCTTGCGCGGCACCAGACACCTCCATCAGGCACGGACTCCCGGAACATGCCGACTTGATGCAGTGACCTCTGGCAGATTCGTGTTATCTAATCCGCAAGGCCATAGCAAACCGGACAATCAGCAGAGCCGAACGTGACACAAAGGAGCTTCCGCCCACCTGTTCACCGCCTGACGGCACGCGAAGTTGCTGCACGAGCGGGCGTCTCGGTCTCGGCCGTATCCAGAACATTCACAAAGGGCGCCAGCGTGGCGCCCGCAACGCGGGAACGGGTGCTGACAGCCGCGCATGAACTGGGCTACCGGCCAAACGTCCTGGCCCAGAGTTTGATGACAGGCCGCACCAAGCTGATTGGCCTTGTCTCCAACAATTTCGACAATCCCGCCTTCATGGAGATCTTCGATCTGTTCACGCGAAGGCTTCAGGGCCAGGGCCTGCGCCCGCTGCTTGCCAACCTTTCGGCAGCCACGGAGACAGCGCCCGCCCTCGACATGCTGCTGCAATACAATGTCGATGGTGTCATCGTCGCATCATCGACGCTGCCTCAGCCGTTCATCGCAGGCTGCCGCGCAAGCGGACTTCCACTGGTTCATGCCTTCGGCCGGGCGCGGGCGCCAGGCAGTATGGCGGTGACGGGCATCGACAACATCGCAGGCGGACGGCTTGCCGCGGAAGCGCTTCTCAAGCGCGGCTACCGCCGCATCGCCTTTCTGGGTGGCCCCATATCGGCCACCTCAACCGCTGACCGGCTTGCGGGCCTGACCAAAGCACTCCACAAGCATGGACTTGAGCCGGCGCGGGCCGTTTTTGGAAATTCTTATTCACATCAAGCCGGGCACGGGCTGATGCATGATCTGCTGCGTTCAGGCGATTTCGACGCCGTCTTTTGCGGTGATGACATCCTCGCCATCGGCGCCCTTGATGCCTGCATTGAGGCCCACGTCAAAGTGCCGGAGCAGATAGGCATTCTGGGTTTCAACGACATCGCCATGGCAGCCTGGCCCTCCTACTGGCTGACGACCATCCGCCAGCCTATTGGCGACATCATCACAGCGGCCGTCGACATGATTACCACCATGGTGGAAAAAGGCTCCGCCGCGCCCCCCTCACGACAGTTCAGTTGCGCGCTGGTAGAGCGCGGCACGCTGCGGCCGGCCTAGGACGCCTGAGCCGCCGGGCCGATACCCGTGATGGCATCCCGCGCCGCCTCACGGACGGCGGCGATGGTGGGTTGAAGAAGTGCGATCCTGTCAAAGCCCGCGGGCTGATCAGCAAGGGACCGGCGCAAGGCCGCCCCGAAGGCCTGCCTAAGTTCGGTGCCGATGTTGAACTTCCGGACACGGTGAAAGCGGGCCAGCCTGCCACGCGTGGCCGGTGGAATTCCACTTGCGCCATGCAGCACCAGGGGAACGGTGGTCACCGCCTCGATGGCGCGGAGGGCATCAACATCAATGCCGTCCGTTTTTTCCTGCTGCAGATGCACGTTGCCGATCGATACGGCGAGGGCATCGATGCCGGTGTCCCGTTCAAAGCGCGCGGCATCCTCAGGCGAGGTAAAGCGGGATTGCCGACCGCCAGCATAGCCCACAAAACCCACTTCACCTTCAACCGAGACGCCAGCGGAACGCGCCGCAGCGACAACCTGGTTGGTGAGCGCAATGTTCTGGTCCAACGGCAGAGAGGATCCATCGATCATCACCGAGGTGAACCCGTGGTCTATTCCCGCGACGCATTCTTCGAGCGTCGTCGCGTGATCGATGTGGCAGGCCACGGGAACGCGTGCCTGCTCGGCCAGATAGCGCAACATGGGGCCCAGCACGGGCACAGGCGTATGGCGCCTGCAGCCCGGGCCAGCCTGCAGGATTACAGGCAGGCCCGTGTCCTCTGCGGCCTGAACGAAGGCGACGGCATCCTCCCAGCCCAGCACCACAAGGCCAGCAACGCCATAGCGTCCGGCGTCCGCCATGCTGAGAATCTGCTGCAGGGTGGCGATGGTCATTTGAACTTTGCGATCATGTCCTTGATGCCGGGGATGGTTTCAATCTGATAGGCATGGCTCGGCTGGAAGAACTGCACCAGCGAGCGCTGGCTGAGGCCACCAAGAATGGTGAAGTAGTACATCTCATATCCGGGCGCCGCCACACAGGGGTGATATCCCTTGTCGAGGATCACCGTAGACCCGTTGACGATGTGATAGGCCTCTCCCACCTCGCCATCCTGACGCTGCACCAGCTGCAATCCGAAGCCATGGGCGGGGCGGAAGCGGAAGTTATATGTCTCATCGTGGCGCGTCTCGGCCGGCAGGCGATCAGTATCATGCTTGTGCGGTGGAAAGCCGGACCATCCGCCCGCCCCCACCGTGAAGAGCTCCGAAACGAGCAGCCGGCCCACGCGGCCACGGTACTTGGTACCAAGGATGTGCTTGATCTTCCGGTGGGTCTTGGTGTCATCAGAGCCATACTGCACAACGTCAATGTCGCTGGTATGCACGGCGAAGGGATCGAACGCCTCATCACAACGCGCGCCTGCGATGAAGACTTCCGCCGTGCCGGATGTGCAGATGAAACTCACCTTCGCGCCCTGCGGTGCGTAGAGCCCCTCGGGCTCACCATCCCACACATCCACGCCGCGCGTTCCGATTGCACCGAAGGCAACGCCATCCACATCGGCCTCGACCGTGCCGGTTGCAGGCACGATGCATGTTTCGTAGCCCGGCACCTGATACGCGAAGGCCTGACCGCGGCTGAGCGTGACGATATTGAAATAGTTGAGCGGAACC
Source organism: Hyphomicrobiales bacterium (assembly GCA_040383265.1). Taxonomy (GTDB): domain Bacteria; phylum Pseudomonadota; class Alphaproteobacteria; order Rhizobiales; family Aestuariivirgaceae; genus Aestuariivirga. The sequence continues at coordinate 13,736 of JBEIDW010000034.1, read as the reverse complement.
CTCGCATCATTCACATCGATGATGGGCCGGTTATGATTGTCATGGGGCGGGATATGCATGGGTCATGATCCTCCGGATCAGGCGGGCGCTGTGTTGTTGCGCATGAAAGCATCGAGTTCCGCCGCAGTGGGAGACGCGGGGGCGCATCCGACGCGGGTGACGACGATGGCGGCCGCCGCCGTGCCGCGCCGGACTGCCGCGCCAAGATCGAGCCCGGCCGCAAGGCCGGTGACGAGGCCCGCCAGGAACGCATCGCCTGCACCGGTTGGCTTCAGCGCCGCGACGCGATAGATGGGCGTCTCGAAATGAGTGCCGCCGGCAAAGCTGATCGACCCCTCGCCGCCCATCTTGTAGATCGTGGCGGCCCTTCCCAGAGCCATATCTTGCGCCAGCGAAAGCCCGCCCGCGCCACCGGCCATCACATCCCACTCGACATCATTGCCGATGACCATGTCGCTTGCCTCGGCCGCCATGCGGCATGTCGCGGCCGCATCGGCGCCATCGATCCACGAATAGGGGCGATAATCGACATCCAGGATCACGGGTAAGCCCGCTTCCCGTGCCTGCCGCATCATCATCAGAACCGCGCCCCGTGAAGGTTCCACGGCAAGAGCGGTGCCGGTTACGATCAACGCCGCCCAGCCGTCCAGCCGGATTCCGGCCACCTGCTCCGGGTTCAAATGGAAGTCAGCCGCATCATTGCGGTAGATCACCGACTGGCAGTTCTCCAGCCGCGTCTCGACGACGGCTAGCGATGTGCGGCATTGCCCGGATGCCCAGCCCACATGCGACACATCAACCCCATAACTTGAAAGCTGGCGGTTCACGTAGTGGCCAACGGCGTCATCCGACAGGGTCGTGACCAGTGAGGCGGCCCCACCCAGCCGGACGATGCCCGCAGCGATGTTCGCAGCCGATCCACCCAATGCGGATGTGAAGCGCGCGGCCTCCTCGACCCGGCTTCCAGGCGGATCAGCATAGAGATCCATGCCGGCGCGGCCCAGCACCAGAAAGCGGTTCCGGCGCAACTGCGCGAGCATCACCGGGGCGCCTTCACGCTGACGGCTAACACGCCGGACAGGGTCAGACATGTGCCCCAGTTCCAGCGGCGCGCGCCGCTTGTGAAGACGTCATAGCGTGTCAGCGCCGCCATCACCCTCATGCTTCGGGAATGCTGTGCCACTGCGCTCTCCACCTACTCTTGACGGGTCAGACTAGGTATTGTCTATTGCCTTTGCAAGCGCTTGCAACGCCGGATGGGCTAGATGTCGGAAATCGGAATCGGGATCGTCGGCGGCGGCTATATGGGCAAGGCCCATGCGGTTGCGATGTCAGCCGTCGCGGCGATCTTTGATACAGCGCTCAGACCCCGCCTTGAGATCGTCTGCACCACCACGCCAGACGGCGCGGCGGCAAAGGCGCGCCAATTCGGCTTTGCGCGCGCAACAGCGGATTGGCGGGTGCTCGTGGCGGACCCCAGGGTGGATGCCGTCATCATCGCCAGCCCGCAGAACACCCACAGTGAAATCGCGCTGGCGGCCTTCGCGGCGGGCAAGCATGTGTTCTGCGAAAAACCTCTGGGGCTCGGCAGTGCCGAAAGCCAGGTGATGGCCGAGGCGGCGCGGCGAAGCGGCCTCGTTCACATGACGGGCTTCAACTACATCCGCACACCAGCCTCGCAACTGGCGCGTCAGATCATCGCCGCTGGTGAGATCGGCCAGATCACGTGGTTTCGCGGCGAACATACCGAGGATTTCTGCGCGGATCCGCTGCAGCCTGCTTCATGGCGCACGCGCGGCAGGCCCAATGGCAACATGGGTGACCTCTCGCCCCATATCATCAACGCCGCACTTGCGCTGATGGGGCCGGTCAGGAGCCTGTGTGCCGACATCGAAACGGTTCACCGCAACAGGCCCTCGGCCGTCGGGCCTGAAGCCGTCACCAATGATGACCAGGGCCAGATCATGTGCCGCTTCGCCAGCGGCGCGATGGGCCACCTCTTCATCAGCCGCGTCGCAACGGGCCGCAAGATGGGCTATGCCTATGAGGTCTTCGGCACGGAAGGCGCCCTCCGCTTCGATCAGGAAGACCAGAATGCGCTCTGGCTCTACCGCACGCATGACCCGCATGGGCGGCAGGGCTTCACCAAGATCCTCACCGGGCCCGAACACCCCGACTACAAGGCCTTCTGCCTCGGGCCGGGGCATGGCACGGGTTATCAAGACCAGATCATCATCGAAGCGCGTGATTTTCTGGAGGCGATTGCCGCCGGCAAGGCGGTGTGGCCGACCTTCGAGGATGGGCACATGGTGAACCAGATCATCGATGCCGCCTGGGCGTCACAGGAACGCCGCGGCTGGGTGGATGTCGAACCTATTGAAGGAGGCCGCGAACCGGCATGAGCATCAGGATCGGAAATGCCCCCTGTTCATGGGGCGTGGAATTCGCTGACGATCCCCGCAACCCGTCCTGGACGCGCGTACTCGATGAGTGCCGCGACTCCGGTTACAATGGAATTGAACTGGGACCGATCGGCTTCATGCCGGAAGATCCGGCGGTTCTGGGCCCGGCGCTGGCCGCGCGCGGCCTCACCCTGATTGGCGGGGTGGTGTTCCGGCCGTTTCACGATGCCGCGCAGTGGGACGAGGTCAAGGACGCGGCCGTCCGCACCTGCCGCGCGCTCGTGGCGCACGGCGCGCGCCACCTCGTGCTCATCGACTCGATCTCGCCGCGGCGGGCGCCGACCGCCGGCCGCCCGACTGAAGCTGTGCAGATGGACAAGGCAGAGTGGGATTCTTTTGTCTCCCGCTTCCGTGACATCGCCCGCATGGGCACGGAGGACTATGGTCTCACTGTCTCCATCCACCCGCATGCCGCAGGTTTTATCGACTTCGAGCCGGAAGTCGAACGCCTGCTCGCCGATATCGACCCCGCGATCCTGAAGATCTGCCTCGACACCGGACATTCGCATTATGCCGGTTTCGATCCCGTGGCCTTCATGGCGCGGCACATGGCACGGATTGCCTATGTCCATTTCAAGGATATCGACCCTGCAGTGAAGGCAGATGTCATATTCAGGCAAACTGGCTTTTATGACGCCTGTGGGCAGGGCATCTTCTGCAATCTTGGCAAGGGCATCACCGACTTTCACGCTGTACGTCGCCTTCTGCTGGATTCGGGCTACGAAGGGTGGTGCACGGTGGAGCAGGATTGCGATCCGGCGGGCCCGACGTCGCCGGTCGACGATGCCCGCGCCAATCGCGCCTATCTCCGATCCATCGGCTTCAATTGACAGGACCTCTCATGGCAAGACTGAACTGGGGCATGATCGGCGGCGGCGAGGGAAGCCAGATTGGCCCCGTCCACCGCATCTGCGCAGCACTCGACGGACAATTCACGATGGTCGCAGGTGCGCTCGACGTCGATCCCGCGAAGGGTAAGGCCTTTGCGCAGGCGCTGGGCGTGGCGCCGGACCGTGCCTATGGCGACTGGCGTGAGATGCTGGCCGGCGAGAGGAACCGTCCGGACCGCGTCGACCTCGTGACCGTGGCCACCCCTAACGCCACACACTACGCCATCACCAAGGCATTTCTTGAAGCGGGCATCAACGTGCTGTGCGAAAAGCCGATGACGGTGACCGTTCAGGAAGCAGAAGACATTGTGGCAACCGCCGCGCGGTCCGGCGCGGTCTGCGCCGTGAACTATGGCTACACGGGCTATCCGCTTGTCCGCCATATGAAGTCGATGGTCGCCCGCGGCGATCTCGGCAAGGTCAGGCTCATCGTCGTCGAGTTTTCGCACGGCTTCCACGCCGATGCCGCCGATGCCGACAACCCCCGCATGCGCTGGCGCTATGATCCCGCACAGGCGGGGATCTCCGGCCAGTTCGCTGATTGCGGCATTCATGCATTACACATGGCCAGCTATGTATCGGGCCAAAACGCGCAAGAACTGGCGGCGGACTTCATCTCGGCAATCCCCAGCCGGTCGCTTGAAGATGATGCCATGGTCAATGTGCGGATGGATGGGGGTACACATGTCCGCCTGTGGACCAGCTCCGTGGCCATCGGCAGCTTCCATGGGCTGAATATCCGCGTCTTCGGCGAAAAGGGCGGCCTGCGCTGGGCACAACAATGGCCCGACCAACTCTACTGGACGCCAGTGAACAGCAGAACCGAAGTGATCGAACGGGGAAGCGCCGATCTTTCCGCCGAAGCCTCGCGCGCCACGCGGATTGCGACAGGCCATTCCGAGGGCATGCTGGTCGCCTTTGCCAACATCTACGCTGATCTCGCCGAAGTGATCCGGGCCCGACGCGAGGGGCGCTCACCCGATCCGCTCGCCTGCCATTTTCCGACGGCATCCGACGGCCTTCGGTCGATTGCCGCCATCCGCGCGGCGGTCAATTCCAGTTCACGTGGCGGCGAATGGATCAAGGCACACCCGCCCTCGCTACTGGCGGACAAGGTTTCGCCAGCGCCATAACACCCTTAATTCGCGGAACGCCTGGCGCATTCGATGATGTTGCCCATGACCACGCCATCGGCGCCGAGGGTCTTTTCATGGGAGCAGTGCAAGGCCACCGAGCCTCCACCCACGAGTAGATCGCGAAAGGGGCTCATGCCAATCCAAGATCGGACGGACTTCCAGGCCCCTTGCGATCCAAACGCCCATCTCGCTCGTAATTCTTCGGTCTACACAGGGAGGTCAGACATGAAGGCAATACTAGGGGCGGCAGCGTTACTCGTTGCCATGAGCGGCAGTGTACTCGCGGGAGCGGTCGCGACAGGTGATCAAATCAACGCGGCGATATCCGGCAATACCGTTCAGGGCAGCATGGTCGCCGCCGGAGCTTACACCGAATTCTACGGTGCGGATGGCGTGATCAAGGGCAAAGACTACTCGGGCAAGTGGCGCGTCAATGGTGATACCATGTGCTTCCAATACGGCCAGGACCCTGAAGCCTGCTGGCAGGTCAAGCTTGATGGCAACCAGGTAACTTGGGTGAAAGACGGCAAGGACGATGGCACCGGCACCATCGTGAAGGGCAACCCAAACAACTTCTAAGACTGCCAAGACAATGGGAGTTGAGCGTAGTCCTGCATGAAGCGGGACTACGCTTACTTATGCCTGTCGCGGGATGTAACTCCAAGAACAGCGATCGAGCCGCTTGCGTAAGCTTGGCCCTCCAAAAGCTCCAAGCATCTGATATCAATTACTGTTTTCCAGTTGTGCTGTTAGGGTGGCATGCAGAGAAGTGCGCTCTGAAGCACACTCCCAAGACAACCAAGTCGACATATCGGGCGCGGAAGCAGGAGAGGCTTGAGCGCCAAACCGCAGCCGGAGCTGCTCAGTGCATACTCCGCGCAGCCCATCGAGCGGCGTGAAAACCTCTAGGAACAACGGCAGCGTGGCAAGCCATTACCTTATTCCTGCGGACCTTGCACCGTCTCGACGCCCAACGCCATGCGCCGGGAGGCCAATGCTTTGGCTGGTCACTGCCAAAGTTATTCACCGTTCGAAAACGCAGAAGGAAGCACCGGGAGCGACTTTGCGGAGGCTTCGCGCTTGACGCCTCTCTCAACACCCATATAGTCGATGGGCTTTGAGGGTCAGGCTTTCGATGGGTCTTCTGAACGGCGAGATCTGCATTGTAACGGGTGCCGGCCAAGGGCTGGGCAGGGCCATTGCCATCGAAATGAGCCAGGAGGGGGCAATCCCCGCGCTCGTCGACCGCAACCCAGAAACGCTCGCCAAGGTGGTTGAAGACATCTCCCGCGCCGGCGGCAGTTGCAGCCAGCACAGCTTCGATGTCACCGACTATGACGCCTATGCGCGCGCCATCGCCGAAATCCGCGCGCGCCATGGACGGATCGATACGCTGGTCAACAATGCCGGAATCAACCCTGCAACCAAAAGCATCCTGAACGATACGCTGGAGGAGTGGCGCCACACCATCGCGATCAACCTCGAGGCGGTCTACATGGGTTCGAAGCTCGTCGCCCCGATCATGGCCTCGCAGAAGAGCGGGCGCATCATCCATATCTCCTCGATCCAGGGCTTTGCATCGAGCGGGCTGTGCGGCTCCTACAATGCCGCGAAGGGCGCTCTCATCGCCTATACAAAATCCATGGCCGTCGAGCTTGCGCCCTTCAACATCCTTGTCAATTCCGTTGCACCTGGTTTCATGGCGACGCCCATGTCCGTGGTGAATGGCGTCGACGAAACGGAAACGCCTGAATTCGTCGAGTGGTACCTCGACAAGCGCAAGATACCCCTGGGGCGAAGCGGCATTCCCGAGGATGTGGCTGGAACGGTGGTGTTTCTTGCCTCCTCGTACTGCCGTTACATGACAGGCCAGTTACTGGTGGTTGATGGCGGCCTGATGAGTACGTTCTGACTTTGTAGATAAACAACGAAGCGACAGGAAGGAAACAAGATGGACAAGTCAGCATATCCGATGTTCACACGGCGCCAATTGATGATCACCTCCGCCATGCTTGCGGGAGGTGCCGCACTGGGAGGCCTCTCCAAGGGTGCCGCCGCACAGGTCAAGGACATGGACATGTGGTACTGGGGCGAACAGGAGCTTCCGGGCCTGCAGAAATATGTGAACGACTCGGTTGCCAAGTACACGGCGGCCAATGTGAAGCCGATGCTGCAGGACACCGCCGTGGTGATCTCGCAGTTCCAGACTGCCGCGGCGGCAGGCAACGCGCCGGATGTGCAGTATCTGTGGAACGGCATCTATCACATGGAGAGCGTTTGGCTCGGCTATGTCCGCGGCCTCAAGAGCCTCATCAAGCCGGAGGTTCTTGCGGCCTCCAACCCGACGCTGCTCAGCCACTTCGGCGGCGATATCTACCGCACCGGCTGGTATCCGCTGCCGATGTTCTGGTGCTATAACAAGACACTGTTCGAGAAGGCGGGACTGGACCCCGAGGCACCGCCCAAGACCTGGGATGAACTGCTCGTCACCTGCGACAAGCTGAAGAGTTCGGGCGTGGAAGCGCTGGGCGGCGGCATCCAGGACGGCTACTGGAGCGAATGGTACCTCACCCACTCCCTGCCCCAGCAGCTTGATTCTCTGGGTGAAGCCGTTGAACTGTTCATCGGCGACAAGGACTTCCGTGATCCCAAGTATCACCAGCACTGGGTCAAGCTCGCGGAACTCAAGAGCAAGGGCTTCCTCAACAAGGACATGTCCTCGCTCGAACTCTATCCCGGCATCGACCTTGTGGTGGCGGGCAAGCTCGGCATCGGCCAGACCATCGGCACGCGCCTGCCGGCAGACAGCAAGGCCACGGGTGGCAAGATCGGCTACATGACGATGCCGGTCTTCGGCACGGGCAAGCTTGCGGCAACGCCCATCGTCGACGTGCAGGGCCTCGGGATTTCAGCCAATGCCGAAGACCCGGCGGCAGCTGCGGCCTTCCTCGAATTCCTGCAGTCGCCCGACCAGCTCAAGGCCTTCTGGGAGGCCACCAACTGGCTTCCCTCCAACACGACGTTCGACTCGAGCGTCATCCAGGATCCGTCAGTGCGCGGACTGTGGGAGAACTGGGGCCTCAAGCCCAACATCTCAAACGTCACCAACCTCATGCCCGGCCAGTTCTACGAGCGCGCCGCCATCCCGACCGGCCAGCAGATCGTCTCAGGTGCGATCACCGGCGAACAGGCGGGTGAGCTTGCCGCAAATACCGCGAAGGAGTGGAAGGACTTCAACCCCGACATGGTGGAGAACTACCGCAAGTGGGTGAAGGACCTCTCCTCACCGACCTGATGCACAGCACCGGAGCCGCCGGGCAACCCGCGGCTCCGGCTCCTCTTGGCAGCGCAGTTTCATGACGCCATCGTCCCGGCTAATACCCTATCTCTACGTGCTGCCGCTCGCCGCCCTGCTGGGCTTCGTTTTCGGCTACCCGCTGCTGCGCATCTTCGAGTTCAGCTTCAAGATGGTGCGCGGCATCGATGGGCCGTGGATCGGGTTCCGAAACTACGAGCTCATTCTCGGCCATTCGCTGTTCTGGGAATCGGTGCTTCACAATCTGCAGCTCCTGCTCGCCATCCCCGTGATGGTGGCGATCTCGCTCATTGTTGCGGTGCTCTTGTCCGAACGCGTCGCAGGCTGGAAACTCTACCGCATCATCGTCTTCGTGCCGTTCGTGCTGGCGATCCCCATCATTGCGGTGGTCATGAAGCGCATGTTCCAGTTCTCCGGCCCGGTGAACGAGATGCTGCGCTGGATGAGCCTTGACTTCATGGCGCTGGACTGGATCGGCTCCTCCGACGTGGCCTTGTGGACGGTGATGATCCTGATCATCTGGCGCGAGTCAGCACTCGGCATCATCCTCTTCCTCGCGCGGCTTCTGAGCCTCGATGAATCGATGATCGAAGCTGCCAAGATCGATGGCGCGAACTGGTGGCAACGGTTGTGGCACATCATCCTGCCGGAGATGCGCGGCGTCATCGAATTCTTCGTGGTCGTCAGCGTGATCACCATGCTTGCTGCCGTCTTCTCCTACATCTACATCATGGGCGGCGGGCGCGGCGGCCCCGGCACCTCAACCGAAGTGGTGGAACTCTATATCTTCAATGCGCTGATCCGCTCCAGCCTGCCGGGCATCGCCTCAGCTGCATCGGTGATGCTGTTCCTCGTCACCGGCGTGCTCATCTTCCTTCTCTTCAGGGTGCGCCGGCGCGCGGAGGCCGCATGATGCACGCCCCCGCCCTGCAACCCGGCAACCTGGTCAAGCAACTGGTCTTGCTGTTTGCCTGCCTGCTTGCCCTGGTGCCAACCATCTACATGATGGTGACGGCGCTGAAGTCAGACGCAGAATATGCCGTCAACAAGCTGGGCTTTCCCGAGGCGCCGGTGCTGGACAATTTCAGCGCGGTGCTGGTGGACAGCCCTTTCCTGTACTGGATGCTGAACAGCACCATTCTGGTCGCAGGCTCAGTCATCATCTCCACGGTCATCTCGGTTCTGGGCGCCTACGCCATTGCCACCATGAGATTCCGTGGGCGTGACACGCTGCTGGCTGTCTCAACCTCGCTCATGGCCGTGCCGCCTGTCGTCATGATCGTGCCGCTCTTCGTGCTTTATACGCAACTTGGCATGGTGAGCACCTATTCCGGCGCGATGCTGATCTACGCCGGCCTCATCACGCCCTTCTCGGTCTATCTCCTGACGACATTCTTCCAGACCGTGCCGCGCGAGCTCTATGAGGCGGCGCATATCGATGGCGCCGGGCATTTCACCATCCTCTTGCAGGTGGTTCTGCCACTCTCGATGCCCGCCCTCGTCACGCTTGTGGTGGTCAACTCGCTCTATGTCTGGAATGACCTGCTGATTGCCATCATCTTCATGCAGGACGATGCCAAGCGCACACTGATGGCCGGGATCAGCATCTTCTCCGGGCGCTACAACAATCAGGTGCCTCTCACCATGGCGGGCATGGTGATCGCCAGCGCGCCGATGTTCATTCTCTACATCCTGTTCCAGAAGCAGTTCATTCGCGGCCTCATGTCAGGCGCCATCAAGTGAGCAACCTGATGCTCGAGAGCCAGTCGCTTCAGGTCATGGTGAACCCGCAAGTTGGAGGCGCTATCACCAGCCTGCGACACAAGGCGACGGGCCTCTCGATTCTTGGGAGCGTTCCATGGGAGAGCGTTGATGCGCCGCTGCCCAGCCTCGCGGCACGCGACGAGTCCGAATGGCTCACGCGCTACACCGGTGGCTGGCCCCTGCTCTTCCCCAATGCCGGAGATGCCTGCACCGTCGACGGCACGTTCCATGGCTTCCATGGAGAGGCTTCCATTGCGCCGTGGAAGGTGGAGGCACAGCACAACGCGCTGCTGGTCCTCACCCGTACCTTCTCATCCGTCCCCGTCACCATGCGCCGCACCATCTTGGTGGATGGGGAGGCCCTGAAGATCCGCGAAGAGATCAACTGCGGCGGGGACAAGCCCTTCGATGTCATGTGGAGCCATCACCCGACCTTCGGCAGCGATCTTCTGGCCGGGCCTGTTGAAGTGACCTGCGGCGCCACAACCATACAAGCAGAAGCGCAATATGATCCGCCCGCCTGCCCATTTGCACCTGGAGCACGCGGCACATGGCCGATGCTTCCGTCGAAGACTGGCGGCAGCCTGGATCTCGCGCATCCTCAGGCCGGCTGGGCCTCCGTCATCTATCTCACCGGTTTCGACGCGCCCTGGGCCGCGATCCGCCGGACGGACAACGCCATCGCCGCCCTCCTCACATGGGACGGCACGCGCTTTCCCTGCGCATGGCTGTGGTACGAACTTGCAGCAACGCAGGATGCGCCGTGGAACGGCCGCACCCGCCTCATCAGCATTGAGCCAAACACAACTCCGTGCGCCATGGGCCTCGGCGAGGCCATCGCGCGCGGCGCGCCACTGCTGCACCTCGAACCCGGCACATCCATTGACGCCAGCATCGTGCTGCATATCTTCAAACCCTCGGGGCCGATCCACAAAGGCCGAAGCGATATTCCCACCCACGAAGGAACACAGCCATCATGACCATTGACGCGATCGACTTCTTCTATCTCTCCATGCCCAAGGTGGAGGACATTGGCGATGGAAGCCAGGACGCGCTGGTGGTGCGCGTCAGCGCGGACGGGATTGAAGGCTGGGGAGAGTGCGAGGCTTCGCCGCTCGTTTCCATCGCGGCCTTCGTGACACCCATGTCGCATGGCGCCTGCAAGCCGGTGCGGGACGTGGTACTGGGCAAGCCCATCGAAAGCGCAGCGGACATCGCAAGCCTTCACGCCGCCGTGGAGATGGACTGCATGGACCTGCTGCAGGCCGCACACACCTTCTCCGGAATCGAGATGGCGTTGTGGGATCTGCTGGGCAAGAAGCGGAATGCGCCCGTCTACGAGCTTCTGGGCTACAAGAAGGCTTATCCCAAGCTTCCCTATGCGTCGCAGCTTTTTGGCGACACGCCGCAGGAGACGCTCGCCGGCTGCCGCCGCGCGCGCGAGAGCGGCTACAGCGCCGTGAAATGCGGCTGGGGGCCCTTTGGCCGTGGGACGCTGGAGCAGGACCGCGACCATCTCCACGCCGCGCGTGAGGGGATCGGTCCCGATGGTACGCTGCTGATCGACGCGGGGCAGATCTTCCGCGAGGACGTCGATGCGGCCGCGAAGCGCATCGCATCTCTGGAAGAGGTGAACACCGTATGGTTTGAAGAGCCCTTCCTTGGCGGCGCCTATGGCGCCTATGCGGCCCTCGCAGCAAAGAGCGGCAAGGTGAAGCTCGCAGGTGGCGAGGCCTCGCACAATTTCCACATGGCACAGCAACTCATCGACTATGGCAAGGTCGGCTTCATCCAGATCGATTGTGGCCGCATCGGCGGCATCGGCCCTGCGAAGCGGGCGGCGGACTATGCGGCGGCGCGCGGCGTCACCTATGTGAACCACACCTTTACCTCCCATCTCGCGCTCTGTGCATCGCTGCAGCCTTATGCGGGGCTCGAAAGCCACCGTATCTGCGAATATCCCTTCGCGCCGAAGCAGGTCGCCTGGGACATGAGCGAAACGCACCTGACGCGAGATTCAAATGGCCTCGTCCATGTGCCTGCCGCGCCGGGACTCGGCATCACCATGAGCCCAGCCGGGATGCGAAAATACATGGTGGACGTCGAGATCAGCGCGCATGGCAAGACGCTCTACCGGAGCCCCAAGATCTAGCGCCAGAAAGGACACAGGCCGTGGCATCAAACCCCATCCTTGTCGCGCAAACGCGCGACCGTCTTGGCGAAAGCCCGATGTGGCACGCCGGCGAGCAAGCAATCTACTGGACCGATCTCTACGGCCCCATCGTCCACCGCATGATGAGTGGCGGAGAGGTGGAAAGCTGGACGATCCCCGGCACCCGACACATCGGTTCCTTCGTCTTCGTCACTGGTGGGCGGCTGATGCTGGTGATCGACACCGGCCTCGTTCTGTTTGATCCCGCCACCGGGCGGATCACGCCCTTCACCGACCCCAACCAGGGGCGTGAAGGCGTGATCTACAATGACAGCAAGATCGACCGTTTCGGTCGTCTGTGGGTCGGCACGCTTGACCTCGCCGAGAAGGAGCCGCGCGGCATTCTCTATTGCGTTGATGGCCAGGGCCACGCCACGGTGGGCGACAGTGGCTTCACCGTCTGCAATGGCCCAGCCTTTTCGCCAAAGGGTGATGTGCTCTACTTCAGCGACTCCGTCGGTCGCCGCCTGATTGCCTATGATCTTTCGCCCGGCAGCCGTCATCTTCGCAATCGCAGAGACTTCGCCACCATGGGGCCGGATGAGGGCATTCCGGATGGCCTGACGGTGGATGCCGAGGGCGGCGTGTGGTGCGCCCATTACGGTGCTGGCCGCCTTACACGCTATGCGCCAGATGGATCTGTGCTGGCAGTCATCGATCTCTCGTGCCCCATCGTCACCAGCATGGGTTTCGGCGGACGGGACATGAAGACGCTCTATGTGACAACCGGCTGGAGTGCCGGTATCGAGCGCGCGGAGGATGAACCCGGATTGGGCGGCGGCTTGCTGGCCATCGACACTGGCTGCACCGGCCTGCCGGAGCCCGAGTTCGAACCCGGTTAGTGCAAGATCAGCCAGCTTCCCGCGTTACACCCCATTCGCGCGGCGTGTCTGTCACACGCCAAGCGCGGCAGCCCGCTAGACCGGATATCTATCCCGCGAAACGCGCGCTTAATCCACCGTCAACCCGCCAGTCGGCGCCCGTGACGAAGGACGCCTGATCGGAAAGAAGGAAAGCAACGCAATTGGCGATTTCGGAAGGCTTCCCCATGCGGCCCAGCGGGTGAACGTCGAGCACCCTCTGCCGCAGCGCCGGCTCGTTCTTCTCGAAGAACTCCTTCACCAGAAAGGTCTCCGTATAGCCCGGCGAGAGCGCATTGACGCGGATGCCATGCTTGCCCATGTCGAGGGCCAGCGAGCGCGTGAGGCCGACAAGGCCCGACTTCGCCGCTGCATAGGGGAAGAAGCCAGGATACGTCATTTCCGCATGGATCGAGGCAATGTTGACGATGCTGCCGCGCGTCATGGCGATCATGCCGGGCAGGACCTGCCGCGCCACCAGCCACGCCGCCTTCAGGTCGACACTGAACACGTCGTCCCAGTCGGCTTCCGTCATCGTCACCGGATCGGCATAGGAATTGCGCCCGGCATTGTTGACGAGGCCGGTGACGGGGCCGAAGCGCTTCACCGCCGCGTCATGCACGCGTGCGATGTCTTCGGCCGAACACACGCTGCCCTGGCCGAAGTGACAGCGGTCCTCGGCTTTCAGCGCATGGAGGAGGTCTTCGCCCGCCCTTGCCTCGAGATCGATGAAGGAAACTCTCGCCCCTTCTGCCAGCGCCTTCTCGACGATGGCGGCACCGATGCCGCGGCTGCCGCCGGTGACGAGGACATGCTGCTGTTCGAGCAAGCCCGCCATCACCAATCCGCCACGCTGCCGTCGTGCTGGTACCACTGGATGGACTGCACTTCGGCGAAGGGATATTTCTTCGCTGCCTCGAAATTGATCTCGACACCAATGCCAGCAGCCTGACTTGGCTCCACATAGCCACCAATGATGGGGGTCACGCCGGAGATGATCTCATCTCTCCACGGAACGTCGGAGCGCATCACTTCCTGGATCAGGAAATTGGGGGTGGCGAAGCCCAGATGGATGTTCACCATGGTGGCAATGGGG
>JBEIDW010000033.1:0-23853 GCA_040383265.1 Hyphomicrobiales bacterium | reverse complement strand
GCATTCCCTTCCTCCGCCGCGGCCTCCTGCCGCTTGGCAACATGGTGGCGGCACTCCCCATCGTCGGCGTCGCCCCCATCCTCGTGATGTGGTTTGGCTTCGACTGGCCCTCCAAGGCTGCGATGGTTGTGGTGATGACCTTCTTCCCCATGCTGGTGAACGCCGTGGCGGGCCTTGAGGCCTCGGGCCACCTGGAGCGGGATCTGATGCGGAGTTATGGCTCCTCCTGGTGGCAGACGCTGGTGAAGCTGCGGCTTCCGGCCGCCATGCCTTTCATCTTCAATGCGCTCAAGATCAACTCCACCCTTGCCATGATCGGCGCCATTGTCGCTGAATTTTTTGGCACGCCGATTGTCGGCATGGGCTTCCGCATTTCCACGGAAGTTGGCAGACTGGGGTTGGACATGGTCTGGGCCGAAATCGCGGTGGCTGCCATCACGGGTTCGGTTTTCTACGGTCTTCTGGTGTTCCTCGAACGCCGGGTGACCTTCTGGCATCCGTCCTACAGAAAGTAGGCGGCAACTAAGGTAAACAGAGAGGAGACAGGGAAGATGAATAAGTTTCTGATGGCGGCGGCGGCTTCGGCTGCGCTGCTGATGAGCGGCTCGGCGGCCATGGCGGAAGCCGTGAAGCTGCAGCTCAAGTGGGTGACGCAGGCCCAGTTCGCCGGGTATTACGTGGCCCAGGCCAAGGGCTTCTACAAGGATGCCGGCCTCGACGTGACAATCCTTCCCGGCGGCCCGGACATCAATCCGCAGCAGGTGCTTGCGGGTGGTGGCGCTGACGTGGTGGTAGACTGGATGCCCTCCGCTCTCGCCACGCGCGAAAAGGGTTCGCCTGTCGTCAACATTGCGCAGCCCTTCGCCAAGTCGGGCATGATGCTCACCTGCCGCAAGGACACCGGCATCACCAAGCCGGAAGACTTCAAGGGCAAGACACTGGGTGTCTGGTTCTTCGGCAATGAATATCCCTTCCTGTCGTGGATGAGCCAGCTTGGCCTCTCCACCAATGGTGGCCCGGATGGCGTGACCGTGATCAAGCAGGGCTTCAACGTCGACCCGCTGATCCAGAAGCAGGCCGACTGCATCTCCACCATGACCTACAATGAATACTGGCAGGTGATCGATGCCGGAATTCCCGCTGATCAGCTCGTGACCTTCAAGTATGAGGACATGGGTGTGGCCACGCTGGAAGACGGCCTCTACGTGAACGAGGAAAAGCTGAAGGACCCGGCCTTCGTCGATACCATGGCGAAGTTCGTGAAGGCCTCGATGAAGGGCTGGGACTATGCCCGCGCCAATGGCGACGAGGCCGCTCAGATCGTCATCGACAATGACGCCTCGGGCGCTCAGACCATCGAGCACCAGAAGCGCATGATGAGCGAAGTCAACAAGCTCACCGAAGGCTCTGATGGCACGCTGAACGTGGCTGCCGCCGAGCGCACCGTGGATACCCTCATGAAGGGCGGTTCCGATCCGGTCATCTCCAAGAAGCCGGAAGGTGCGTGGACCTCTGTGGTCACCGACAAGGCCAAGGGCATGTAAGCAACGGGGCCTTCCTGCGTGACCCGCAGGAGGGCCCTTTTCTTTTCAGAATGGGAGAAGCAGCCATGACAACCCTCATCCGCGGCGGAACTGTCGTCAACCACGATCACTCCCAGCGCGCTGACGTGCTGATTGATGGTGGCAAGATCGTCGCCATCGCGCCGAAGCTTGAGGCGCCGGCGGGCGCCGAGATCGTCGATGCGGGCGGCTGCTACATCATGCCGGGCGGCATTGATCCGCACACCCACATGGAACTCATGTTCATGGGCAAGGTGTCGGCGGATGATTTCGAATGGGGCACCAAGGCGGGCCTCTCCGGCGGCACCACGATGATCGTCGATTTCTGCATTCCCGCACCGGGCGAGAGCATGCTCGCGGCCTATCAGGCCTGGCGGCACAAGGCAGAAAAGGCCTGCGCGGATTACTCCTTCCACATGGCGGTGACGCAATGGTCGCCGCAGATACATGATGAGATGGAAACCGTCGTCAAGACCTATGGCATCAACACCTTCAAGCACTTCATGGCCTACAAGGGCGCCTTGATGGTGAATGATGACGAGCTTTACAATTCCTTCCGCCGCTGCGCGCAACTGGGCGCGCTGCCGCTGGTTCATGCCGAGAACGGGGATGTGGTGGCCCGCATGCAGGCCGATCTTCTGGCGCGCGGCGTTACCGGTCCTGAAGGCCACAGCTATTCACGCCCGCCCGAAGTTGAGGGCGAGGCGGCCAACCGCGCCATCATGATCGCCGATATGGCGGGCTGTCCGCTCTATATCGTGCATGTCTCCTGCGAGCAGGCGCATGATGCGATCCGCCGCGCCAAGCAGGCGGGACAGCGCGTGTTCGGTGAACCGCTCGTGCAGTACCTGGTGCTGGATGATTCCGAGTACCAAAACAAGGATTGGGACTATGCGGCCGGCCGCGTGATGAGCCCGCCCTTCCGCAACAAGAAACACCAGGATTCGCTGTGGGCGGGCCTGCAGTCCGGCACGCTCTCCGTTGTGGCGACAGATCATTGTTCCTTCACGCTTGCGCAGAAGCGGAATGGTGTGGGCGACTTCACCAAGATTCCCAACGGCACCGGCGGGCTTGAGGACCGCATGCCCGTACTGTGGAACGCCGGCGTCAACACGGGCCGCCTCACCAAGGAAGAATTCGTGGCCGCGACCTCCACCAACATCGCGCGCATTCTCAACATGTATCCAAGGAAGGGTGCGGTGATGGTGGACTCCGATGCTGATCTCGTGATCTGGGACCCGAAAGCCACCAAGACCATCCGCGCCAAGAATCAGGTCTCGCGCATCGAGTACAATGTATTCGAGGGCTACACCTGCACCGGCGTGCCAAGGACGGTGTTCTCGCGCGGGCGCATCGCCTGGCATGAGGGCGACATGCGGGCCAAGCGCGGCGATGGCGAGTTCGTGGCGCGTCAGCCCAATGCCCCCATCAATGTGGCGAATGCCATCTGGAAGGGCCTCACCCAGCCAAAGCCTGTGGCGCGGCCGGACATCGTTCCCTGACGGGCGCGCCGGTCAGGACATTCAAGGAGTGCGGCATGCGCGGGGGGATGTTCGGCTTTGCCCTTCTGGTGGCTCTGGCGTCTCCCGGTTTTGCCGCAACCTGCGGCAGCACGGCCGCGGGCTTCGATGCCTGGAAAGAGGCTTACGCACTGGAAGCCAGGGCGCAAGGCGTGGAAAAAAAGGGCCTCGCAGCGCTGGCCAAGGCCAGCTACGCCGCAGCCACGATCAAGGCGGACCGGAACCAGCATTCCTTCAAGCTGTCGCTTGAGCAGTTCATGGCCAAGCGCGGCGCGTCCACCATTGTGGCGCAAGGCAGGAAGCTCAAGGCCCAGAATGCCAAACTCTTCGCCGCGCTCGAGAAACGCTATGGCGTTCCTCCGGGCCCGCTCATCGCCATCTGGGGCATGGAGACGGCCTTTGGAGCCTATATGGGCAAGCAGAACACCATCTCCGCCGTGGCGACCCTCGCCTATGACTGCCGCAGGCCAGACTATTTCCGCGAACAGTTGATCGCGGCGTTGAAACTGGTGGACGGGGGCGTATTGTCCTCATCCTCCGTGGGCGCCATGCATGGTGAAGTGGGCCAAACGCAGTTTCTGCCAAAAAGCGTTCTGCTCTATGGTGCAAGTGGCGATGGCGGCGGCATCAATCTCAACGGCAAGGCCGATGCGCTGGCGTCCACGGCAAATTTCCTGAGGGCGCATGGGTGGCAGCGCGGTGCGGGCTATCAGCCGGGAGAGACCAATTTCACGGCGCTTAAAGGCTGGAACGCCGCCAGCGTTTATCAAGAGGCACTCGCCATCATGGGCAAAGAAATCGACGGAGATTAAGCACGCATGTTCAAGGATGAAAACAAGCACCCCTTCTACAAGCCGCTGTGGCGGCGTGTTGTCATTGTGCTGTCGATCGCGGCCTGGCTTGGCTTCGAGATCTATCAGGCAGCATCCGGGCTGTGGCTGGCGATTTCGGCGGGCATGCTGGCTTACGCAGTCTATGCATTCTTCATCGCATGGCCGAAGGATAATCCGGAAAGTTGACGGGCGCTGATGGCCGGCAGCGTGGCTTCACGTTGCTGCTGCTCCACCCATGCATGATTACTCAGGAGTGTTTTCCATGACGTCCCGTACAAACCTCACCATCAACCCGCAGCGCCTGTGGGACACGCTGATGGAGACCGCCAAATTCGGTGCTACGCCCAAGGGCGGCATCAAGCGCCTCACCGTGTCTGATGAAGACAAAAAGGTCCGCGACTGGTTCAGGGCCGAGTGCGAGAAGCTGGGCTGCACGGTGGAGGTGGACGAGGTCGGCAACATGTTCGCCACGCGCCCCGGCAAGCGCAAGGATCTCGCTCCCATCGCCATGGGCTCGCATCTCGATACGCAGCCCACGGGCGGCAAGTTTGATGGCGTGCTGGGCGTGCTGGGCCCGCTTGAAGCCATGCGTACGCTGGTGGACATGGGCTATGAAACCAATGCTCCCATCATGATCGTCAACTGGACGAATGAGGAAGGCTCGCGCTTCGCGCCCGCCATGCTGTGCTCTGGCGTCTATGCCGGCATCTTCACGGCGGACTATGCCTATTCCCGCGAGGACCGGCAGGGCATCAAGCTCGGCGATGAGCTGGAGCGCATCGGGTACAAGGGTAAGATCAAGGCTGGCGGCGTCACGTTCCAGGCCATGTTCGAACTTCACATCGAGCAGGGGCCGATCCTCGAAGCCGAGAACAAGATGATCGGCGTCGTGACCGGTGTGCAGGGCATGCGCTGGTATGAGGTGACGGTGAGGGGCCAGGAATCACACACCGGCGCAACACCGATGGGCCTTCGCAAGAACGCGCTGCTGGGCGCTTCCCGCATGATCGAGGCAATCCATCAGGTTGGCATGGCGAATCTGCCGGGCGTGGCCTCGGTGGGGCTCATCGAGAACCGCCCCAACAGCCGCAACGTGGTGCCGGGCGAAGTGTTCTTCACCGTCGATCTCCGCCACCCTGATGAGAAGGTGCTGGACAAGATGGAGGCTGCATATCAGGCCGCGCTGCCGAAGATCGCCGCCGAGTTGGGCCTTGAGCTTGAGGAGAAGCGCATCTGGATTTCGCCTGCGGTGAAATTTGCGCCCAATCTGATTGAATGCGTGCGCGAAGGCGCGGCGCAGGCGGGCTATTCCATGCGCGAGATGGCAAGCGGCGCAGGCCATGATGCTGCCTACATCGCGCGCGTTGCACCGACCACGATGATCTTCGTGCCCTGCCTTGGCGGTATCTCGCACAATGAAGCGGAATCGACCACGCTGGAGGAATGCGGCGCGGGCTCTCAGGTGCTTCTGAATGCCGTACTCAGCTATGACCGGACGCTGGCGTGAAAAACGACCTGCCGGAGCGGGCGCGGGAGATCGCGCTCACGCTCACCTCCTGGCCCTCTGTCACCGGCTCGTCGGAAGAAGCTGCGTTTGCGGATCAGCTCACGGCCTATCTCGCGCATTTCGATGCGGCGTGGAGCGTTCCGATCCCGAATGATCACCGCAGCAATGTCTTCGCGCTGAAGCGCGGGCGCTCTTCCCGCACCATCGTGCTGACCGGCCATTTTGATGTGGTGCCGGTCAAGGATTATGGCGCGCTGGAGCCGCTGGCCTTCGCGGTGGAGCAATTGCTGCCGGAAATCGTGACGAGGCTGCGCCGCACCGGAGAAAATCCGCTGGCGCTTGCAGATTTTGAAAGCGGCGACTTTCTGCCCGGCCGTGGCCTGCTGGACCTGAAGGCGGGCCTTGCGGCGGGGATCGCCGCGATGGAGGCCTATGCAGGAGACGCCACGCTGCTGTTTCTCGCGGTCTCTGATGAGGAAGACCGTTCTGCGGGCGCGCGCGCTGCGGCACCGCTGCTGCCGGCAATCGCGGCCGAGCATGGCCTCGACATCGAACTCATCATCAACCTCGATGCCATTTCGGATCAGGGCGATGGGGCGGCCGGCCGTGTCGTTGCGCTTGGCTCCATCGGCAAGCAACTTCTCACGGCCTTTGTTGCCGGCAAGGAAGCGCATGCCTGCTACCCGCAGGATGGGGCGAATGCCGCCTATCTTGCCGCCGAACTTCTCTGTGAGTTTGAACTCGCGCCGGAACTCGCTGAAACCAGCGGTGCTGAAATCGCAGCACCTCCCACAGCCCTTCACGCCAAGGACCTGAAAAGCGGCTACAACGTCACAACGCCTGCCCAATGCTGGCTTTACTGGAACACGCTGCAACACCGGCGCTCGGCGCAGGAGGTGTTCGACATTGCCCTCAGGCTGGCGCGCCGCGCGGTTGCCCGCGCTGAAAGAAGGCTCGGCCGCACCATTCCGGTGATGAGCTATCAGGACCTTGCGGCGCGCATTCCGCCGGAGGACCTCGCGCGGATCGCCGCGCGTACCGCGACGCAGGCCGCCCTCGACCTTCCCGAACGCGCCAAGCTGATGACGGCGGAGGTCTGGGCTGCCTCAGGTCTCAGCGGCCCTGCCGTGGTGATGGGCTTCGGCTCCATTCCCTATCCGGCCGTGTCGCTTTCCGATCCCGCGCTCGAAGATGCGATCATGACGGCTGCGGCGGCCCATGGGCTGTCCTCGGTCCGCTATTTCCCCGGCATTTCGGACATGAGCTTTCTGGGGGAAGCCTCGGGCGATCTCTCGGCCTCTGCCGTCAACACGCCTATGTGGGGGACAAGCTTCACCATGCCGGATCCGGCGGGTTACCCCTGCATCAACATCGGCCCATGGGGCCGCGACTATCACCACTGGCTGGAACGCCTCCATGCCCCTTACGCTTTTGGAACGCTTCCGCGCGCCCTGCTGGCGGTGATTGATGCAGCGATGAAATGCCGCTAAGAAACCAGTTTCCTGGAGGAGAGAAACGATGCCCTTGAAACGTATTGAACCTGGCAACCGCATGAGCTCGGCCGTGATTCACGGCAACAAGGTCTATCTCGCCGGCTTCGTCGCCGAAGCCGCCGCCGGCAAGTCGGTTGCCGAGCAGACCGCCGATATCCTGACGCAGATCGATGATGTGCTGAAGCAGGCCGGCACTGACAAGACGATGATCATCAAGGCCAATATCTGGCTGACCGACATCAAGACCTGGGCCCAGATGAACAAGGCATGGGACGCCTGGGTGGTGCCGGGCCAGACGCCCGCCCGCGCCACCGTCGAATCGAAACTCGCGGCACCTGGCCTCGACGTTGAGATCATGGTCGAAGCCGCGATCGAGAATCCCGCCCGTGCGGCCCGCATCGCCGCCCGCAAGGCTGCAAAGAAGGGTCCGGGCAAGAAGGCCGGTGCCGCCAAGAAGGCAGGCGCTGGCAAGAAGGCCGGCGCTGCCGACCTGACGCCCGCCCAGCGCGCTGCCCGCAAGGCGCGCCGTGCGGCCAAGAAGGCCGGAAAATAACTTATCGCTGATCCTGCCAGCCGTACCAGACATATGCGCCCTTCAGATAGAGCGGGCGGAAGGCGGGCAGGGGGAAACGGGACAGGCGGCGCGTGAGCACGGGCGAAAGCTCCTCGCGCGCCGTCTCTTTTATGGCCAGCCGTGCCACGGCCCGCCCGCTCCATGAGCCCATGGCAACGCCGTTGCCGTGATAGGCGATGGCCGTCCAGATGCTGTCGCTGTCATCCAGCGCTCCGATGTAAGGCACCCGGTCGTAGGCGAGACAGACGAAACCGCGCCAGTAGTGGCTGATCTCCACCTCGCGCCACGCGGGGAAGAGGCCGTGGAAGGCATCCGTCAGCACCGCGCGGTAATCCTGGCCGCCTTGCGCAGAAGCATCGGTGCCGCCGCGCCCGCCGAACAGGAAGCGGCCATTGGGCAAGAGCCGGAAGTAATGCAGCAGAATACGGGAGTCGAAGGCCATGAGGGTTGAGGTCCAGCCCTGAGCGCGCCGTTCCTCCTCCGTCAGCGCCCGTGTGACGATGACACTGGACAGGGCAGGCATGAGCCTGCCCTTGAGTTGCGCCATCGCGTCCTCCGGCGTGTAGCCATTGGTGGCGATGATGACCTGACGCGCCTTGAGCACGCCCTCGCGGGTGAGCAGCCGGTGGCCCGCCGCCGTCTGCTCCCAGCGGATCAGTTGGGACCGGCCATGAATTCTCGCTCCCGCCTTGGCTGCCGCGCGCGCCAGGCCACGCACATAGTTCAGCGGATGAACGCCAAAACCCACATCTGCCTTAAGCCCGGCATGAAATCCTGGCCCGTCGAGGCCGCGCGCCGTCAGCTCTGCCTTGGACAGGAACTCCATCTCCTCGCCGAAGGTGTGGCGCATGAAATCCTGTTCCTCGCGCAGCTCCTGAACGCGCGATGGCAAATGCGCCAGCGTCACCTCTCCATTGCCAGAGGCCCAGGCGTCGATCGAAAGACGGGTGAGGTTGTCAAGCACCAGTGCAACCGACTCCCGCATGTTGGCATAATAAGCCTGCGTGGCCGCCAGCCCGTAAGTTGAGATCATCTGTGTGTAGGGCAGCTTGTGGGAGCCGATGCAGGCAAAGCCGCCATTGCGCCCCGAAGCGCCCCAGCCGACATGACCGGCCTCGAGCACCCGCACATCCACGCCGTTCTCCGCCAGTTCAAGCGCTGCGGAAAGCCCGGTAAAGCCTGCGCCGATGATGGCGATGTCGCAGCTCTCCTCCCGCCTCAGCGGTGGCGTGTCGATGCCCAGCGGATCAGCCGAGGCTTCCCAGTAGCTGTCAACGGGATGGTCGAAGTGGAAGGCATGTGGATGGGTGGTGGAAGCCATGATCCACACTTGCTAGCATTGCTGAAAACAAGATCAAGGGGAAGCGGTCCATGAAAGCACTGGTTCTGGGCGCAGGGATTGTCGGCATCACCACGGCCTATGAACTGCACCGTGATGGCCATGAGGTGACGGTGATTGACCGTGAGGCCGAACCCGCCGCCTTCACCAGTTTTTCCAATGCGGGCCTGTTCGCGCCGGGCCATGCCTATGCCTGGTCATCGCCTGCCGCGCCCAAGATCCTTCTCCGGTCCCTGTGGCGGGGTGATCAGGCGCTGCGTTTCAAGTTCTCCACCGACCCGCGCTTCTGGAAATGGATGTGGCGATTCTGGGGGGAATGCACAGCGGAACGCGCAGCGCTGAACACCACGCGAAAGGTGAAGCTCTGCACCTATTCGATGGATGTCTTCCATGAGACGGTGAAGCGCACCGGCGTCGCCTTTGATGGCCGCAGCGGCGGTCTTCTCTATCTTTACCGCTCCGAGGCAGCGCTGAAGGCGGCCGCTGCCAAGTCCTGCATCCTGACAGATAATGGCTGCCGCATCGAAACACTGGACCGCGACGGCGTGGCGGCGCGGGATCCCGCACTGGCGCCGGTAAAGGAGAAATTCGCCGGCGCCCTTTACGCGCCGGATGATGAAAGCGGCGATTGCCGCATGTTCGCGCTGAACATGGGGGAGTGGCTGAAGGCGCAGGGCGTCACCTTCAAGTACACCACCACCATCACCGGCTTCGAGCGCGAGGCTGACCGTATCGTGGCGGTGACAACCGACAAGGGCCGCGAGACGGCGGATGTGATCGTGCTCTGCCTCGGTGTCTATTCCCCGCATCTCGCCCGCGGCCTCGGACATGATCTTCCAATCTATCCGGTGAAGGGTTACGCCATCACGGCTCCCATCGCGGGCCGCAACAACCCGCCCACCATCGGTGGGGTGGATGAGGAAACGCTCGTGGCCTATGCGCCTTATGGCGACCGGGTGCGCGTCACGGCCACCGCCGAGTTCTCCGGCTATGGCCGGCAGCACCGGCGCGAGGACTTTGCCACCATGCTGTCCACCATGACGGCGCTGTTCCCGGACGGGGCGGACTGGAGCAAGGCGAGCTACTGGGCGGGCCTTCGCCCCATGACGCCGGAGGGAACGCCCATCCTTGGCCCCTCGCGCATGAGGAACCTGTGGTTCAACACCGGCCAGGGCCACATGGGCTGGACCATGAGCCACGGTGCGGCTCGCATCACGGCTGATCTCATTGCCGGAAAGACACCTAAAATCCCGCTTGAAGGCATGACTGCCGTTGCGTAATGGCGTGCCACATTCCTGCCGCATATCGCCCTAAGGTGCGCCGGCGTTGAAGCAGGTTAGGAAGTGTTGCGTAATGCAATCATGGCGTGTTGCCGTCATCATCGCTATTCTGGGGTTTGGGGCCGGCCTGGTTGCTGAGGTCGCCGCCGCCGCCCAGACGGGCAAAGCCTCCTACTACCGGCACGGCAAGCGCACGGCCAATGGCGAACGCTTTAATCCACATGGTTACACCGCCGCTCACCGCACGCTGCCCTTCGGCACGCGGGTGCTTGTCACCAATCTGAAGAACGGCAAGTCGGTCATTGTCCGCATCAATGATCGCGGGCCCCACGTCAAAGGCCGCATCATCGACCTGAGCCTTGGCGCTGCACATGTGGTGGGCCTTACGGCACACGGCATCACGCAGGTGAAGATCGTTCCGCTGGGCATGATGGCGGCTGCCTCTCATGCTCCCGCCGCCACGCCGAAGGCGGCCACCAGCGCGGCGGAAGCTGCTGCGCAGGGCGTGCCGCTCGTGCTTGTGCCGCCGGCCGAGGCCACGCCAGCCCTGCAATAATCTCACCAGCCGCCATGCGGCTTTGCAGTTTCCTATTTGCAGGAATTCAATAATCTGTGCTTCCGATGGGGTGGCGCTGGCAATGTCCAGCGCTTCCGGTATCTTATGGAGGCGGCATGATGGACTTGGGAACGGGCATACGGGGCCAGACACAGCGCGACCCGCGCTATGACATCCTGTTCGAACCCGTCAGGATCGGGCCCGTCACCGCCAAGAACCGCTTCTACCAGGTGCCGCATTGCAATGGCGGCGGCTATCGTGATCCATCGGCTGCCGCTGAAATGCGCCGCGTGAAGTCAGAAGGTGGCTGGGGCGTCATCTTCACCGAGCAGGTGGAAATCCACCACTCGTCCGAAATCACCCCCTTCATTGAACTCCGCATCTGGGATGAGGACGATATGCCGGGCCTCGCCAAGATGGCAGATGCCATCCATTCCAACGGCGCGCTGGCGGGAATCGAGCTTGCCTACAGCGGGGCGAATGGCCCCAACCTTTACACCCGCGAAGTACCCCTTGCCCCTTCTCATACGCCGATCCTCACCTTCACCAGCGATCCCGTCCAGGCGCGTGCCATGGACAAGCAGGATATCAAGAACCTTCGCCACTGGCACAAGCTGGCCTATCGGCGGGCGAAGCGCGCGGGCTATGACATTCTCTGCCTTTATGGCGCGCATGGCTTTGGTGTCATCCAGCATTTCCTGTCGCCGCGCACCAATCAGCGTACAGACGAATATGGCGGCTCGCTCGAAAACCGCTCGCGCCTGCTGAAGGAGCTGATCTCGGATGCGCGTGATGAGGTGGGCGACACCTGCGCCATCGCGGTGCGCCTGTCGCTTGACGAATTGGCGGGAGAGGCCGGGTTTTCCAATGCACAACTGCGCGACATGGTGGCCATGCATGCCGAACTGCCGGACCTGTGGGACTTTGCCCATGGCACATGGGAAGCCTGTTCCGGCACCTCGCGCTTCAAGCCGGAAGGCGCGCAGGAAGACCTCATCCGGGGCTTGAAGCAATTGACGCCGAGGCCTGTCGTCGGCGTCGGCCGCTTCACCTCCGCCGACATGATGGTACGGCAGGTCAAGCAGGGGTTGATGGATTTCATCGGCGCGGCCAGGCCTTCGATTGCCGATCCCTTCCTGCCGAAGAAGATTGACGAAGGCCGCATCGAAGACATTCGCGAATGCATCGGTTGCAACATCTGTGTCACGGGAGACATGACCATGTCGCTCTCGCGCTGCACGCAGAACTCCTCCTTCATGGAGGAGTGGCGCAAGGGCTGGCACCCGGAGAAGATCCGGGCGAAGGCGAGCGATACCAAGGTTCTCGTCGTGGGCGCTGGCCCGGCGGGCCTGTCCGCCGCGCATAAGGCGGGGCTTCGCGGCTATGAGGTGGCTCTGGCGGAGGCCTCCTCCGAACTCGGTGGCCGCGTGAGCCGCGAGTCGAAGCTTCCAGGCCTCAGCGCATGGGCGCGCGTGCGTGACTATCGTTACGGACAGATCGCCAAGATGACCAATGTGAGCATCTATCGCGACTCAGCACTGTCCGCCGGTGATATTCTGGGCTTCGGCTTCGAGCATGTGGCGATTGCCACCGGCGCCACATGGCGGCGTGACGGCATCGCGCGCTACAATCTGCTGCCTATCGCCATTGACCCCTCCATGCCCATCTTCTCCCCGGATGATGTGATGGCGGGCAAGCTGCCGTCCGGCCATGTGGTGGTCTATGATGACGATCACTACTACATGGGCAGTGTGCTGGCTGAACTGCTGGTGCAGAAGGGCTGCACGGTCACGTTTGTCACGCCGTCCACGCGTGTGGCGGAATGGAGTTACAACACGCTGGAGCAAGGCACCATTCAGGCCCGCCTTCTCGACATTGGCGTTGATGTGCGCGTCACGCGTGGTCTCGCATCGATCGAAGCCGGTGGCGTCACTGCGTCGTGCACCTACACGGGAAGGCCTGAGCGCTTGTCCTGTGACGCGGTGCTGATGGTTACAGCCAGGCTTCCCGATGATGGCCTCTATCTCGACCTGAAGGCGCGCGAGGCGGAGTGGGCTGCCCATGGTATCACGTCGGTGAAAGTCATTGGTGACGCGAACGCTCCAGCCGCCATTGCCTGGGCGACTTACGCGGGCCACCGCTATGCGGAAGAACTGGAGGCAGAACCGATCGGTGACAAGTTGCCCTTCCGCCGCGAAGTGGCCGGATTGAAGGATTGAGCATGACGAAGCTGACAGTGGCCATAACCCAGATGGCGTCTGAAAATGACTGGGCGAAGAACTGCGACAAGGCGGAAACGCTGGTGCGCGCGGCCGCGGCGGAGGGCGCACGCCTGATCCTGCTGCAGGAACTGTTCGATGGTGATTATTTCTGCATCGAGCAGCATGCGCGTTTCCTCAAGCGTGCCGAGGAGATTGACCGTCACCCCACCGTGAAGCGCTTTGCGAGCCTGGCGAAGGAGCTTGGCGTGGTTCTGCCCGTCAGCGTGTTCGAGCGGGCGGGTAATGCGCATTACAACACCACGGTGATCGTCGATGCCGATGGCCACCAGCTGGGCATCTACCGCAAGAGCCACATCCCCGACGGACGCGGCTATCAGGAGAAATTCTACTTTTCGCCCGGCGACACGGGCTTCAAGGTGTGGGACACGGCGGCAGGACGATTGGGCCTCGGCATCTGCTGGGACCAGTGGTTCCCCGAAGCGGCACGTGCCATGGCGCTGATGGGGGCGGAGATCCTGCTCTATCCCACGGCGATCGGCTCCGAGCCGCCGAACCAGGATTATGATTCCTCCACGCATTGGCAGAATGTCATGCGCGGCCATGCTGCGGCGAACATCATGCCGCTGCTGGCGTCGAACCGGGTGGGCCGCGAAACCGCGCCTGACGGCCGGTCTGATGTCTTCTATGGCCGTTCCTTCATCGCAGACCACCAGGGTGAGAAGGTCGCGGAGATGAGCCGCACGGAGGAAGGCGTTCGCCTTGCGAGCGTCGACCTTGCGGAAGTCGGTGAACTGCGCCGGTCTTGGGGCGTGTTCCGCGACAGGCGGCCTGAACTCTATGGCGCGCTGATGACGCTTGACGGGCGCATCAAATCCGCCGCCACATGATGCAGAATGATTGGGAGGACTGGGAATGAGATTTGCAGCAAAACGGGCTGTCGTCACGGGTGGCCTGTCCGGCATCGGCGAAGCGGTGGCTAAGCGCATTGAAGCGGAGGGCGGCAAGGTCGTCATCTGGGACATGCAGGGTGGCATAAAGACCGATATCTCCGATTGGAACTCGGTGCAGGCCGCCGCCGCGGAGACGGTAAAGCAGCTGGGCGGCATCGACATTCTGGTGAACAGTGCCGGTGTTGCAGGCCCAACCGCCACCGTGCTCGATATCGCAATCGAGGATTGGCAGCGCACCGTGGCGATCAATCTCAACGGCACTTTTTTCACCAACCGCGCCGTGGTGCCGCACATGATGGCCAATAACTATGGCCGCATCGTCAATGTCGCGTCCATCGCCGGCAAGGAAGGCAACCCCAATGCCTCCGCCTATTCAGCCTCCAAGGCGGCGGTGATCGGCTTCACCAAGTCGCTTGCCAAGGAACTCGCCAAGACTGGCATCACCGTGAACAGCGTGACGCCCGCCGCCGTGAGAACCCCGATCTTTGACCAGATCGCGCAAAGCCATATTGACTACATGTTGTCGAAAATCCCCATGGGCCGCCTTGGCAAGGTCGAAGAGGTGGCAAGCCTCATCTGCTGGCTGGCCAGCGAGGAGTGCTCCTTCTCAACCGGCGCTGTCTTTGATGTCTCCGGTGGCCGCGCCACGTACTGAAGCAGGGAGAGAGCCCGACCATGAAGAGAATGTGCCGCATCATCCAGCTCAAGGCTGATGTCATTCCGGAGTACAAGCGTATTCACGCCGCTGTGTGGCCGGAGGTTCTGAAAGCGATCCGTGACAGCAACATCTCCAACTATACGATCTTCCTGAAGGAACCGGAGAACCTGCTCATCGCCTACTGGGAATATCACGGCACGGACTTCGACGCGGACATGGCCAAAATGGCCGAGGCTCCGCGCATGAAGGAGTGGTGGAAGATCACCGACCCGATGCAGGTGCCGCTGGAAACGCGCAAAGACGGTGAATGGTGGGCGGATACGGAGAACGTTTTCCACACCGATTAGGTCAGCAGTGCAGAGCCCGTCTCGATCATGATGTGCAGCCCGATGCCGAGGGCGACGAGGCCCGCCAGCGCGTGAAGCGTGCGGGTAACCCAGGTGAGGCTCTTTCCCGCAAAACTGAGCGGTACGGCAATGGCAAGCGAGAACAGCGCCATGCCGGCGATGGTGCCAAGCCCGAAGAGCACCATGAAGGCAAGGCCGAGCGGCACTGACGGCGCACTTGATGCGGCCAGCGCCACCAGAGCGGCGGAGCCCGCCAGCCCGTGAATCAGTCCAACCGCCAGGCTGCGGCCCCAGCCATGCTGCGCATGGGCGTGGTCATGGCTGCTGAAGGTGTGGTCCTCAACATCGCCCGCATGGCTGTGGGCATGGACATGCATCTCGCCGGTGCGGTGGCGGTGCACGTGGAAATGGATACGGGCCTTCACGATCGTGTAAAGCGCCCGTGCGCCGAGCAGAACCAGCATCACGCCCACGGCGAACTCAAGCCCGGTGGCCAGGCGTTCATTCAGCGTCAGCTTCAGGGCATAGACGGCGCCACCAAAGGCGCCCAGCATGGCGGCATGGCCCAGCCCCCAGGCTGCGCCATGGCTAAGGATGCGACGAAAGCCTTTCTGTCCGGTGGCAATGGAGGCCACAGCGGCAACATGGTCCGCCTCCAGCGCATGCTGAAGGCCCAGCAGGAAACCGAAGATGATCCAGGTGAGCATGGGTGCACGCTATAGCCCGGAGCGGTCATGAGAGCGAGGCCTGTTTGCGGCTATTCGCGCCGATTTCCGCCGTCAGCTCAAATGGCAGCCGGGCTTGCGGTGGCCCGCCACATAGTCATCAATGAGCTGATGGTAGCGGGTGGGTCCGAAGCTTGGGAAATGCCCGCCATGCACCACTGATACGGGCAGCAACCGCAGCCGCTCCAGCGTTTCCACATAGACGGGCACATCGGAGTGGTAGGCGTCATCGATCAGCGGCCCTTCATAGATGATGTCGCCCGAGAGGAAGATGCCGGTCTTCCGCTCGAACAGCCCGATGCCGCCGGGCGAATGGCCGGGCGTGTGGATCACCTCGAAGGACCGGTCGCCAAGGTCGATGACGTCTCCTGCTTCCAGAATAAGGTCGGGGTGCGCGGGCTTCACGTGATAGGCCGCCGTGTTCCAGCCCTCTGGCAGCCGGTCGAACATCTCCGCGGTTGCGTAGCGCCCGGCGAGTGTCCAGTCATTGCGCGGATCAGCAAGGATATGCGCCTCTGCCTGATGCACTGCGCAGCAGCCGGGAAATTCATGGTGGCAACCGATATGGTCGAAATGCGTGTGGCTTGCGATGCAGGTGAGGCTCTGCTCCGAGACCAGAGGCACATGGGCGCGCAGGCTGAAATGGCCAAGGCCGGAATCGAACAGCAGGTCACGCTCGCGGCCGCGCACATGCCAGATGTTGCAGCGGAAGAAAGGCTTGATCCACGGTTCATGGATCAGCGTCACGCCGTCACCCATGCGGAGCGTCTCGTACCAGTCATGCGCGCTGACGCGGAGGTCCATGAGGTCAATCCTTCAGCGTGATGACATGTGCCGGGTCGATGGCGAGGTGCACCTTGTCACCTGCCGCAACGCTTATGCCGGGGTTGAGGCGCGCGAGGATGCCGATGCCATTGGCCTTGGCCGTCACCCGCTTGAAACTGCCCTGATAAACCACTTCCGCCACCTCGGCCAAAATCCCGTTGCCGAGCGTGACATGCTCTGGCCGGATGGCCAGATGGGTTGCATCAGCCGGTGCCGGGAAACTGCCGATTGCCGTCTCGATCATGCCGGACCGCACGCTGCCGGGCACGATGGTGCTCTCACCCATGAAGGTGGCGGTGAAGCGTGTTGCGGGCCGCGCATAGACGCGTTCTGGTGGCCCCTGATCCTCGATGCGGCCCTGGTTCATGACCACGACGAGATCTGCCAGCGCCATCGCCTCCTCCTGGTCATGCGTCACATGGATGAAGGCGGTGCCAACGCGCTTCTGAATGGCCTTCAACTCATCCTGCATCTGTCGGCGGAGCTTCAGGTCGAGTGCGCCCAGTGGCTCGTCGAGCAGCAGAACCGCGGGTTCGACCAGAAGTGCGCGGGCCAGCGCCACGCGTTGCCGCTGCCCGCCTGAAAGCTGGTGCGGTTTCTTGTCGAAGGCGCTGCCCAGCCCCACCACATCCAGCATGGCGCGGGCCCTGGCATCGCGCTCGGTTCTGGCAACGCCCTTCATGCGCAGGCCGAAGCCCACATTGGCCCCGATGCTCATGTGCGGAAACAGGGCGTAATCCTGAAACACCGTGGCGGTGGGCCGCTTTGCGGGCGCCAGCGCCGTGCAGTCTTTGCCCCTGATCAGCACACGGCCCCGGGAGGGCGTGAGGAAGCCGCCGAGGATCGACAGCAGCGTGGTCTTGCCAGAGCCCGATGGCCCCAGAAGCACGGTGTAGCTATCGGGTGGAATGGCGAGTGAAACATCGTTCAGCACGCGCGTTGCGCCGAAGCTGTGGGAGATGTTCTCGATGGAAACCAGCGCGGTCATTGTGGGCGCTTTCTGAAGGTGACAAGTTCAAAGATGATGGCGAGAACAATGGAAACGCCGAACACGAGGGCGCCCACCGCATTGGTCTTGGGGTTCAGGCCGGCGCGCAGCATGTTCCAGATTTCAACCGGAAGCGTCGTCTCGAAGCGGGTCAGCAGGAAGGAAATCACGAATTCATCCCATGAGAATGTCATGGAGAGGAAGAAGGCCGCAAAGAGCGCGGGCCACAGCATGGGCGCGGTCACCAGCAGCAGAACCTTCATTTCGGAAGCGCCCAAGTCGCGCGCCGCGCGCTCGATATTGGCCTGATGCGCACCCATCTGGCTGTAGATGATGGCAAAGCAGAGCGGCAGGTTGATCACCACATGCCCGATCCCGGCGGCAAACAGCGACTTGGGCAACCCAATCCAGTTGAAGAAGATCAGCAGCCCCATGCCGATGATCAGGTAGCTCACCGTCAGGGGCAGGGTGATGAGGCCGCGCAGCAGGGCGGAAGCCGGAAGATGAAACCGTGCGAAACCCCAGGCGGAGAGAAAACCCAGAAGCGTTGCAAGGGCGGAGCTGACAAGTGCAACGCCGATAGAGTTGGCGAGCCCCGATGTCAGCCGCGCATCGCTCAGCACCGCCTCATACCAGCGCAGGCTGGGGCCGTTGAAGGGCGGAATGGGAAACAGCGTGCCCTGAAACGAGAACAGGACCAGCACGGCGACAGGCAGGAAGATGAAGCCATAGAGCAGGGCTGCATAGAAGATGGAGAGTGCCCGCGCCATCATGCCCTCTCGAGCTTCAGCCAGCGCGCACAGGCGAGATAGGCAAGGGTGACGACCACCATGAGGATAAGCGAGAGCGCGGAGGCAGAGGCGAAATCGCCGCGCCGTGCGATCTGCATCATGATGAGTTGCGGCATGAGCAGTTCGTTGTTGCCGCCCAGAATCTGCGGCGTGATGTAATCGCCGATTGCCAGCACGAAGGTGAGGAAGGCGCCGACCATGATTCCCGGAA
The DNA here is from genome assembly GCA_040383265.1 of Hyphomicrobiales bacterium. Lineage (GTDB taxonomy): Bacteria > Pseudomonadota > Alphaproteobacteria > Rhizobiales > Aestuariivirgaceae > Aestuariivirga. Next base: position 5,472 of record JBEIDW010000033.1, on the reverse strand, counting down.
GCGTGAGCGGCAGGATGACATGGATGAAGGTCTGGAACCCGGACGCGCCAAGATCCGCCGCCGCCTTGCGGTAATTGGGGGACAGCTGCTTGAGGTTCGCATAGATTGTCAGCGTCAGTAGCATCACGAAGAAATGCACGAAGCCGATGACGGTTGCCGCGCGTGTGTTGGCAAGCTGGATGGGCTCTGAAAGAAGGCCGGCATCCACCAGCGCGCTGTTGATCACGCCCTTCTCCGCCAGCACCAGAAGCCAGGAGTAGGAACGCACGACATAGGATGTCCAGAACGGCAGCACCGCCAGCATGAGCGCCAGGCGCTGGAATCGCTCCGGCACGACGAAGGCCAGGATCCACGCGAAGGGATAGGCGAGGAGAACCGAGAAGAAGGTGACGGTCAGCGTCACCTCAAGGGAGTTCGTCAGCGCCCGCCAGTAGCTCGGGTTGGTGAAGAACTGCGTGTAGCTTGCAAGGCTGAAGCCCTCGGCCCCCTTCGGCTGAAGGCTTGCCACCGCCATGGCGATGAAGGGCACAACAAAGAAGACCAGCGTCCACAGCAATGCTGGTGAGACGCTGGCCCATCCGATGCGGTTTGCCGAGGCGCTGCTCACGGCAGCTGGATCATCTCGGTCCAGAGGTCCTGCATCTTCTTGTCGAGGTCTTCTGACGGCGCGGGATAGCCCTGCGCCCGCTTGAGGAAGTCGGACTGCTCGGCGAATCGCAGGATCTTCTTCTGGTCGTCATCGAGGGTGGCCTTGGCGTTGGCCGGCATGCCCCAGTAGCAGGCGGAGGTCGCCAGCCGTGCCTGGCCCTCCGGGCTCAGGATGTACTGGATGAACTTCAGCGCAGCGTCCTTGTTCTTTGAGTCCTTGAACATCGCAAGTGACTGCGACCACAGGACAGCGCCTTCCTTGGGGATCGAGAAGTCGAGGTCCGGGTTCTCCTTGGCGATGCCCGCCGTCACCCATTCGCCGCCGCCGATCAGGATGTCGGCTTCGCCGGTGGCCAGCGCCGTCTGGCTGGCGACGACATCCGTCACGGCCTTGGCATTGGCCTTCATCTTCACAAGCACCTCCTTGAGGGCGGGAAGATCGGCCTCGGTGAGCTCCGATGTTTTCTTGCCGATCGACATGGCGGCAAGGCCAATGACCGGCAGATAGTAGTCATAAATGGCGACGCGGCCCTTGTACTTGTCATTGGTCAGCACCGAGAGCGACTGCATGTCGGCCGCGTCCACCTTCGACGCGTTGAAGCCAATGGTGTTGTAGCCGAACTTCTCCGTGATGCCGTAGCGCTTGCCGTCGAACTTCGAGTGCTGGTCCATCAGCACTTCGGGGAAGAGGTCGGCAATCGGCAACTGGTCTTCCGGCAATGGTTCGAACAGGCCGCGCTCCACGCCGCGGCGCACATCCACCGTGTCGATCACCATCACGTCCCAGTCGCCGGGCTGCGATTGTTCGACGATGGCGAGGCCCGCACCCGTGCCCTCGAATTCCTTGAGGTTCACCTTGATGCCGGTGGCGTCCTCGAAGGGCTTCAGCAGGTTGGGGTCGGAATGGTCGCACCAGACAAGCGCGTTGAGATCCGCCGCGCTGGCGGAGGCGTAGGAACCCACAACGGCAAGAGCAGCGAGCGAAGCGCCGAAGAGACGGCGCGTGAGACGGTTGACGGTCATTGGCATTCTCCCTGAATGTTTGAAAACTGAACCAATTTCAAAATTGAGTCAATTTCAAAAATGTGCCAGTCTGGCCGCATGTCAGGCCTCCGGCAGAAGCAGAAAGCCCATCGTCACGACCGTATCCTGGAGGCGGCCTCGGCCCTGTTCCGCGCGCAGGGCTATGAGGACGTGAAGATGGAGGCGATTGCCGCTGCCGCCGAAGTGTCCATCGGCACGATCTACAATTACTACCAGAACAAGGGCGACCTGCTCGTCGCCATCGTCTCGCTCGAGGTGGGCGAGGTTTTGAAGGCGGGCGAGGATGTCATTGCAAGCCCGCCCGCCAGCGCTGAAGCGGCGGTCGATCAGCTGATTGGCGGCTATGTGGCGCATTCGCTGCACTATCTCTCGAAGGAGATGTGGCGGCAGGCCATGGCCATTTCCACCATCCAGCCGGGAAGCCCCTTCGGCGAAACCTATGCCGCGCTCGATGTTGATCTGGCAAAGCAAACCCGCGCGCTGCTCGAAAAGCTGCAGGCCCGTGGCAGCCTGAGCCGCGCGGCGGATGCCGCAAGCCTTGGCGAGGTGATCTTCAACAACACCAACATGAACTTCATCATCTTCGTGAAGACGGAGGCGATGAGCATGGCCGATCTGCGCAGCCTGCTCAGCCGCCAGCACCGCGCCCTTCTGGCAGGCTGGACAGTGGACACCGGGCCTACGCCAGCCCGATGAGGGCGGGAAGCTCTGCGTCAATGTCCTTCATCAGGATCAACGCGCATTCAAGCGTTTCCCCGGTCTTCACCAGGTGCAACTCGCCCACCGGCATGGCGTCGTCCCAGGCAAATGAATCGGTCAGCAGGCGCAACACCTCGCGCTTGTAGTCCGTATCCGGGTTCTCCAGGTGGTCGCCCTTGGTTTCCAGCACCACGATGCGGCCGCCGCTCCCCGCGAAGATGAAATCGGGGTAGATGCGCCCGCGCTTCCAGCCTTGCAGAAAGTAATTCTTCTGCGCCACATTGCGGTGCCACCATGCCACCGTGGCTGCTCCGTCAAGGTGAACCGCCACGCCGCGTTCTTCCTTGTTCATCTCGTTGTGGAAGATGGGCGAAAACAGGCTCCGTTCCAGCGGGCCACCAGACTTGCCTGTCAGATGGGGCGAGTCCAGCGGCTCCACCGTCATCAGGTGTTCAGGCATCTTCCAGTTCTTGTCATCCGTTCGCAGCCGGAACTGGATGCGTCCCATCTCGACTTCGGTCTTGAAGTGCGCTTCTGCGCGGCGGTCGCGCTCGGCTTCCAGAACCTGCCGCAGCGTGTCGATGATGACGCCGGAGGCCAACCCCAGCTTCGCGTCATCGAAGCCCCGCGCCCGCAGGCCTTGCTCAAGCCGCCCGATAATGGCGCGGCCCACGAAGGGATTGGGAACGAGATCGGTGATGACGCGCACGGCGTGAGCAGGGTCGAAGCGCAAGGCCTCCAGCGTGTCCCCCGCGGCTTCGCCGTGAAAGAATGCGGGGCCGGATTCCGTGAGGCTGATGCGCTGCAACTGTGCTGCCGCCTGCAATGGGTTATCGGGAATGCGCCGCACGGCCTCCGCCGGGTCGAAGCCCCGCCAGTCGATCATGGAGAGGATGTCGGTTTCATAATCGAGTTCGCGGAAGCCGGTTTCATCGTCCCAGCACAGCACGCGGGGAAGGTAGATGTTCAGGCTGCTGAAATCCTTCCGCCGCTCCACCCGGCGGGCCGCGCGGATGGCGCCGCCCGGCGCCTCCGGTGGTAGTTCGATCACGAGGTCGGCCAGCCTATCTTTTTCAAGGCCGTCCTTGATGGCCGCCACCACCTCCCCCGTGGCAGCGTGATGCGTCACGACATGGCATTCATCGAGTGCTGCAACGCCTGTCTTCATGGCGTAAGGCTGGCGCAGGATGCGGCCGATCAACTGCGTCATGGCGGACAGATTTTTCGCCGCCGCGAGAGAACACAGCACATAGGCGAAGGGGCAGTCCCAGCCTTCCTGCAAGGCGGACTTGGTGATGATGACGCGCACCCGGTTCAGGGGGGAGAGAAGGTCAAGGTTCTCGGGCTGGTTCAGGTCATTCACTTCGGCGGTCTTGATGGCGATGTCGGCTTCATCCAGCCCCGCCTGCATCAGCCACTCCTTCACATCCAGCGCGTGAATGTAATGGCTGTCGCGCTGCTCCTTGCCGGTCCGCTCCACCTGCACAAGCATGATGGGGCGGATGTAGCCAAGCGGGCCCTTTTCGGCGCGGTAGTTATCCGCCGCCGCCTGAAGGCTGCGAAGGCGCTCCAGCGCCGCACTCAGCGTCGTGCGCCAGTCCGCGCCCTGCCTTGGGTCAAGGTTCAGGGGCATCTTGATCATGTCTTCGGCGTGAAGCTCGCGGCCCGTCACCTCGACGAGAAGATTGGCATACCGCGCCGCGCGCGGGGCCGCCCCGCCGCGCGCCGCCACATCCTTTGGCGTGGCGGTGAGTTCGAGAACGAACACGGGGTTGAAGCCATAGAGCGTTTCGGTTGCCAGTTCGCTCGTCGCCTTCTGGCCTTCGTCGATCACCACCACGGGGCGGATCTTGCGCAGCGCGTTGCCCAAGCTGTCCTTCACCATGGGGAACAGGTCTTTATAGGCGTCAAGGTGCGGAATGGCGTCAATCTCCGCCGCATGGGCGGCCTGTTCGCCTTCCGCCGGGAAGAAGCCATGCACATCGCCCCGGTCCTTGAACATGCGCAGCGTCTCCGGCGTCTGGCGGTTGGCGGATTGCAGCATCAGCACCATCACGCAGAGCTGGCTCTCGATGTCGCGCGCGTCCAGCCGGTCGGATTTTTCCAGAATGCGCACGCGGCCAGCGCCCGCCCGGTCCAGCGCCTGGCGGTAGGGGTGCTGGTTGTCCTTCAGGCGCTTCAGGGTTTGGGAATAGATCGCCTCGTTCGGCACCACCCAGAGAACGAAGCCGGTGTTGCGCGAGAGGTAGCGGCCCATGATGCGGGAAACGGCATTCACCGCCAGCCATGTCTTGCCGCCGCCCGTCGGCACTTTCAGCGTGATGTTGGGAACCGGCCGCTTCAGCCCGTCAAGGCGCGGCGAAAACGGAAAATCCGTGCGGGAGGCGGGCAGGCGGCCAGCGGCTTCAAGCGCCTCCCATGCGTCCTTGCAGAAGTCGACGGGTTTGATGGCCGGATACTGCTTGCGCAGCTCCTCAACCTTGTCGGCCTCCTGCTTCTTCGCCTTCAGTTCTTCGAGGTAACGGTCCAGCGCGTCCAGCACGCGCTGCTGGTAATCCAGCGTGCGCATCACACCCGCTCCACGCGGTAAAGGGCGAAGGGCAGGGGCGCGAATTCCACGTTCAGCTTCTTTTCATCCAGCACCCGGCGGGAGGCATGGCGCGCGGGCGCGAACACCGTGTGGCGCTTGTCCGGGTGGCGCTGGTGAAGGGTGCGCGCGAAACTTAAAGTGAGGGCGGCGTCCGCCGATTGCAGCCAGGAAAGATCGGGCTTGTAGATCAGCCAGTACATGGCATCGCCATGCTGGCCGAGGTGGAAGTCATCCGGCCGGAAGGCGTCTTCCGCCGCCACCTGCGAGGTGGCCATGTGGAACAGCACCGCGCCCAGCGCTTCGAATGCGGGCAGGCCATCGCCTTTCAGGATGCGGTCCAGCTCCACGGGTTCGCCCAGCGTGCAATAGGTGAATTCGCCGCCCAAACCTTCGGCGCGTTCGGCCACGGCTTTTTCGCCCGTCACCACCAGTTCGCCGCCGGAGATGTCTTTTTTGATGCGGTCATAGTCATGGCCGTGCAGGTTCTCGAT
>JBEIDW010000032.1:0-24180 GCA_040383265.1 Hyphomicrobiales bacterium | reverse complement strand
CCTTGCCATCTGCCGGGGTTGTGACCTGGGCGCCGCCCCGGGTGGCGATCAGTACCCCCTGGATCTCACGGCCAAGCCCATCCGGCTGGCCGAAGCGACGCACGATCTGGCCCTGCGCCGGAAAGGCCAGCTTGCCCTTGGCCTCGGCAAAAACCATCTTGGGCTTGCGCAAGAGCTCTTCCTGTTTCAGGCGCGCGCGCTCCGCCGCCGCCAGACTGGCGGCTTCCTCTTCTGCGGCGCGCTTCTTGTCCTCGGTAAGCCGGGCCAGCAATTGCTTCAGGGATTTTGCCTTGTCCGCCAGGGCAGTGGTGCGATTTCGCTCGGCCTCAAGGTCGGCCGTACCCTTGCTCACCAGCGCCCGCTTCTGTTCCACAAGTGTACCGAGGTCCGCCCGTGCTGCCTGAAGCCTGCTGATTTCCTGGGTCACATCCGCCCTCCGGGCGGTGATGCCAACTTCGAGCGCCCGCACTTGGTCGAGCTTTGCCGCAAGCGCCTGGGCTTCCTCCTGAAGGTCAGGTGCGATGGTTCCGAGCAGCATGGCACCCCGCAGGGCTGCCAGAATGTCATTGGGCTCCACCACGAGGGCTGGCGGGGGATTGCGCTCCAATTGCTGCAGCCCGGCGAGCAGCTCCGACAGCACATCCTGCTTTTCACCGAGATCCGCCAGTAGTCCGGCGCGTTCGGTCTTCAGTTTGGCGAGCTCAGCCTCGCCCTTGGCGATCGTCGCCTCTTGCGCCTGGATCGACTGGGCGATGGCTGCAAGCTTTGCGGCCACCTCATCCTGCGCCTGAACGGCCGCTGCCACCTCTTCGGCAATGCGTGCCTCGGCGGCCTTGGCATTTTCGATTTGCTGCTGAAGCGTCTCGAGTTGCTGCTCCTCCTGCGCCAAGGCCAGGGTGGCTGGCGCGGTCAGCGCCAGGGCCAGAAGGGCCGATGGAAAGGCGAAACGGCGCATGGTCGATTGAGGCCGGTGAATGACATCAGGTTTCAGCTGATCACAGCAATGCCCATGCGGCCATTTACAATCGGTTAATCATGCCAGGCTGCGCGCTGTTTCTTCAAAAAATGCAATCAAGGATTTTAGCCCGTTACGACCGTGGGTTCAGTCCCTGACAGGCTGGGCGGCTCGCAATCCGCTTCTTCCGGCACGGGCGGCATTTCGGAACCACTCTGCGATCTCATTATTACTTAAGAAAGGGAGTCCGCCATGAAGATCCTGCGATCCGTTCTGTGCCTTCTCGCTGCATTGGCTGCCAGCCCCACTGCCGCGCAGCAGATCGATGCCACGCCCGGCGCGCCGAACGCCACCATGTCGGTGAGCGGCGCGCAGCTTCCAGCGCCGCAACTGCCCTTCGGCGGCGTCATCAAGGATGGCGCGCTGCAATCAACGCCCTGGTGGCAGCCGCGCATCGTACCGCCTGAAGGCGCTCCGAACATCCTTCTCATCATGACGGATGATTCCGGCTATGGCGTGCCCTCGGCCTTCGGCGGCGTCATTCCCACCCCGGCACTGGACCGGGTCGCCGCGGAAGGCTTGCGCTATACCCAAATGCATTCCACGGCGCTGTGCTCGCCCACCCGCGCGGCCCTCATTACCGGCCGCAACCATCATTCGGCGGGCTTTGGCGTGATTTCCGAGCAAGCCACGGGCTTTCCGGGATACAACTCGATCATTGGGCAGGAAAAAGCCACCATCGGGCGCATCCTCAGGGACAATGGCTATGCCACCTCATGGTTTGGCAAGAACCACAACACGCCCGCCTTCGAGGCAAGCCAGGCCGGCCCCTTCAACCGCTGGCCCATCGGCATGGGCTTCGAGTACTTCTATGGTTTCCTCGGAGGTGATGCCAACCAGTGGCAACCCAACCTGTTCCGCAACACGACGCAGATTTATCCATTCGACGGCAAGCCTGGCTGGAACCTGACCACCGGCACGGCGGATGATGCCATCGACTACCTGAATCGCATCAACCAGATTCAGCCGTCCAAGCCCTTCTTCCTTCATTACGTACCGGGCGGCACACATGCGCCACACCACCCGACCCAGGAATGGGTGGACAAGATCCATGCCATGCACCTGTTTGATGACGGCTGGGAAAAGCTCCGTGAGCGGATCTTCGCCAATCAGAAGAGGCTTGGCGTCATCCCGCAGGATACGAAACTCGCGCCGTGGCCGTCCGATATCCTGAAGCCCTGGGCTGAGACCACGGATGAGGAGAAGAAGCTGTTCATCCGCCAAGCGGAAGTGTTTGCTGCCTATGTCGCCTATACCGACGATTCGATCGGCCGGGTCATCCAGGCGGTCGATGACATGGGCAAGCTCGACAACACGCTCATCATCTATATCAACGGCGACAATGGCATGAGTGCCGAGGGCGGGCCGCTCGGCACCCCGAATGAGGTCGCCTTCTTCAATGGCATCAACATGATGCCAGTGGCCCAGCAGATGAAATGGTATGATGTCTGGGGCACGGCGCTGACCTACAACCACATGTCTGCCGGATGGTCCTGGGCGTTTGATACGCCGTTCAGCTGGTTCAAGCAGATTGCCTCGCACCTCGGCGGTGTGCGGCAAGGCATGGCGGTGTCATGGCCCCGCCGCATTACGGACAAGGGTGGTATCCGCAACCAGTTCGCTCATGTGATCGACGTGGTGCCGACCATCCTTGAGGTCACGCAGATTTCCGCGCCCAGGATGGTGGATGGGATTGAGCAGGCGCCCATCGAGGGCACAAGCTTCGCCTATACATTTGATGCGGCGAACGCCAATGCACCAACCCGCCACACGGTTCAGTATTTCGAGATGATGGGAGATCATGCGATCTACAAGGATGGCTGGCTGCTCTCCACCAAGGTGAAGCGCGTGCCGTGGGAGGCCTTCGGGCCTGCAAACCCTGATCCTCTCACGAATGTCGAGTGGGAACTTTATGACCTCAGCACCGACTATTCCCAGGCGGTGGACCTTGCGGCGAAACATCCCGAGAAGATTGAAGAACTGAAGAAGGTCTTCCATGAGGAGGCGCGGAAATACAATGTGCTGCCGCTCGATGCCTCTGTCGCCGCGCGCATGGTCGCGCCCAAGCCCAACATCACCGCAGGCCGGACGGAGTTTGTCTACACCGCGCCTATGATTGGGCTGCCGCAGGGCGATTCACCTCTGCTGCTCAACACTTCCTACACGGTGACGGCGGAGGTCGACGTGCCGCCGGGCGGCGGCGACGGCATGATCCTCACGTCCAGTGGCCGCTTCGCGGGCTATGGCTTCTATATTCTGAACGGAAAGCCCGTGTGGTTGTGGAACCTTGTCGATCTGCAGCGGCTGAAGTGGGAAGGGCCGGATGCGCTGTCGCCTGGCAGGCATACAATCAGCTTCGATTTCAAGTATGACGGACTCGGAACCGGAACGCTGGCCTACAATAACTTTGAGGGCGTGGGCCGTGGCGGAATCGGAACGCTGTCGGTCGATGGCAAGGTGGTGGACACGAAGGTGATGCCGCACACGCTGCCGATGATCCTGCAATGGGACGAGAGCTTCGACATCGGGTCGGACACTCTGACCGGCGTGAATGATGCCGATTACCAGCCACCGTTTTCACTTTCTGCCAGACTTGTCAGGCTGACAATCAAGTTGGACCGCCCTGAGTTGAGTGAATCCGACAAGAAGAGGCTTTCGGAGGCGATGGCCAGAAAGGATTGAGAAATCCTACCCCAAATTGCCTCCTGCCTCTCGACGAGACCCCTGCAGGATTGTAAGCAACCGTCTGCTAGCAGATCGGGTGAGTTTGTTCGCCCGCTCACAGGGAGATGATGATGATCAACCGCAGGATGTTTCTTTCCGCAATCTCGGCAGGCGTTGCCGCGCTGGCGCTGACTGGCTGCCAGATCGACACCCGCACGCCCATCCGCGTGTCGGAAATCATGGCTGTTGCCCAATCGGGTATACCCGTGCCGGTCAGCGCCGCGATTACTGGCCAGTTCGTGACCGCGCCTTGGTGCAAGGACGAGGGCGCCATGTCCGTTCAGACAATCTCGACGCCGAATGTTCCGCTCCAGCTCGTCAGCTGTGCGCCCGCCGGCAACGGCGCTGTCGGCACGTTCCAGCTCGCCACCAACATGATCCGCACCGATGGCGGCCAGTCGGACGACGTGATCCTCACCAATGTGCTGGAAGGCGACATGGCGCGCTTTGCGGTATTCCCGCATGGCAAGCATAGGCACCTCGTGTCGGTCGGCCTGTTCCTCAATCTTCCGGCGCTCAACGCAGCGAAGGACAAGCTCGTGGCCATGCCGGTGTTCAAGCGTGGCGGTTATGATGGCACCACGAACTTCACCTTCACCATCGACATCATGAACGACACCAACCAGCCGGCGAAGTTCTACCTGGCCGATGTCAGTGCCGGTGGCGATCTTCCGTCGGACGAGGCGATCATGATGATCCCGCCGGGAGGCCAGGACACGGTGACGCTGGCAGCGCCGACCCAGGCGAAGCTCGCGACCACGGGCTGGGTCAACTTTGCATCGTTGATCACCCAGTAAGACAAACACGGCTCTGGCCAGAAGTCCTCCGCCATCGGGACATGCCCGGTGGCGGAGTTTTCATGTGCGGTGGTAGGGGTGGCCCGTGATGATGGTGATGGCGCGGTAGAGTTGCTCGAACAGCATGACGCGGACCAGGCGGTGCGGCCATGTCATGGGGCCAAAGCTCATCAGCAGCCCAGCGCTGTCGCGCGTTTCCGGTGCATGGCCGTCCGGCCCGCCGATCATGAAGGTCATGTCGGGCGTGCCGCCATCCAGATGACGGCGCAGAAGGTCTGCGAAGGCTTCGCTCGAAAGCGTTTTGCCGCGTTCATCCAGTACGATTGAAAAGCACTTTGGTGGCAGCGCGCTGGCAAACAGCTTGCCTTCTTCTGTCATGCGCGCCGACGCCGAAGACGCTTGTGATTCGCTGAACTCGGCGATGCCGATCCGGGCTATGCCGCATTTGCGGCCAAGGCCTTGCGCGCGCGTCAGATAGTCTTCGGCGATGAGTTTTTCGGGGCCGGGCTTCAACCGCCCGGCCGCGATGACTGTCATCCGCAAGGCGCTACTGCGACGTCCATTCTTCCGGGCTGTGAGCGGAGAGCAGCTTTTCAAGATTATAGAAGCTTCTCACCTCTGGCCGGAAGATATGCACGATCACGTCGCCCGCATCAACCAGCACCCAGTCGCACTGCGGCATGCCCTCAACCCGAATGTCACCGTGTCCCTCATGCTTCAGCTTCTGGACGAGCTGATCGGCGATGGCGCCAACATGGCGGTTGGACCGGCCGGAGGCCACGACAACCGCATCCGCCACGGATGATTTGTCATCAAGACGGATGGTGACGATTTGTTCGGCCTTGGCGTCATCGAGCTGTGCAAGGATGGTGTTCAGCGCGCCCTTTGGCTTTGGCACAGCGGCCTTCTTGCCACGCGGCTTGCGTGCTTTCTTCGCCTTCGGGCCGTCCTGCAGAAGCTCAGCCGGAATTTCCGGCAAAACCACCGCGGGAGCGAGTGCAGCCTCAGGCTTCGGCGCAGGCCGGAAACGCTTCACCGCAGGCTTTCCGTCAGGCCTCGTCCGCGAACCGGCAGCCTTCTTTGGCGCGGCTTTCTTCGGCGCGGCCTTTTTGGAAGCGGGCTTGCCAAGAGCCGCCTTCTTGGCAGCGGGCGGTTTCGGCGCCGCCTTCTTTCCGGCAGGCTTCGTGCTCTTGGGAGCGGATTTGGTCTTGGCCGTTGCCGTCCGGGCAGCAGGCCTCTTCTTCGCTGGTGCTTTCAGTGGAGTGGTCCTTGGTTCGGGGAATGCGTCTGCATCGGCTGCAAATCACGGCTCCGCGTGAGGGGGACGTTTTTTTCTCAAAGTAAAGGGTTCGGCCCTGCTGTTCAAGGGGCGGTTAACTGTCTTGCCCGCGCCTTCCGGATTGCGGTGGAGCTTTCGGGCCTCAGTGGCATGGGAATGAAGCACCAGGCCGGTGGCTTTGCGCCGGCAAGTTTCCGTGCGGAGGCGGTGGGCAGTTGCACCTCCGAAAAGCGTGTCGCCGCGGGCCCGCCGAGCGCGCGCAGCGAGAAGCCGGGCCGCGCCAGCACTGCAAGCGGCAGGGTTTCGGCAATCTCCAGCCAGTCATGCCAGCGGTGGAGATTGGCAAAACTGTCCGCCCCCATGATCCAGACAAACTTTCCGTGCTTCAGCAGAGGTCTTAGACCCCGCAAAGTCTCGGCTGTGGTCCGCGAGGCCATCTGCTTCTCGATGTCCGTCACCTGAAAGCGCGGGTGGCGGGCGATCTCCCGCGTATAGGCCACACGCGCCGCGTATTCGCCGGTCTCAGACGGATCTTTCAGCGGGTTCTGTGGCGAGACCATCCACCATACCCAGTCAAGCTCCAGCCGCTTCAGCGCATAAAGCGCCACGCTGTAATGGCCGTAATGGGCGGGGTTGAAGGAGCCGCCAAACAGGCCGATGCGCTGGCCTTCGCCGAAGGGTGGCGCCTTCAGCATCATGGGCGCGTTTGCCCCGCGCCCCGCACCTGATACTTGAAGGTGGTGAGTTGTTCGACGCCAACGGGCCCGCGCGCGTGGAGCTTGCCCGTCGCAATGCCAATTTCCGCGCCAAATCCAAATTCGCCGCCATCGGCAAACTGTGTGGAGGCGTTGTGCAGGAGAATGGCGCTGTCCAATTCATTGAGGAAACGCTCGGCCGTGGCTTTGTCCTCCGTGACAATGGACTCGGTGTGTTGCGAGCCATAGCGTGCGATATGCGCCATGGCCTCGTCCACGCCATCGACGAGCTTCATCGATACGATGGCGTCGAGATATTCGGTGGCCCAGTCTTCCTCGCTGGCGGGCTTCACGCGGGCGTCCGCCTTCTGTGTTTCCGCATCGCCACGGACTTCGCACCCGGCATCAATCAGTGTGCGGATGATTGGCTGCAGGTTGCGGTCAGCCCCTGCGCGGTCAATCAGTATGGTTTCGGCGGAACCACAAATGCCGGTACGCCGCATCTTGGCATTGAGCACGATGTTCCGCGCCATTTCCGTGTCTGCCGCCCTGTCCACATAGACATGGCAAATGCCTTCGAGGTGGCTGAACACCGGCACCCGTGCCTCCTGCTGCACCCGCGCCACAAGACTTTTTCCGCCGCGCGGTACGATGAGGTCGATGGTTCCACCCAGTCCCTCCAGCATCAGCCCCACGCAATCACGGTCCGCATTCGGCACCATCTGAATGGCGGTGCGCGGCAAGCCTGCCTTGTCGAGCCCGCGCTGCAGGCAGGCGATGATGGCGGTTGAGGTGTGGAAACCATCCGAGCCGCCGCGCAGGATCGCGGCATTGCCTGACTTCAGGCACAGGCCACCTGCATCCACCGTTACGTTGGGGCGTGATTCGTAGATGATGCCGATAACGCCGATGGGCGCACGAACCCGCGAAATCTCAAGCCCGTTCGGCCTTGTCCATTTCGCCATCACCTCGCCCACGGGGTCGGGCAGGGCGGCGATGTCCTCAAGGCCCTTTGCCATGGCCTCAATCCGTGCATCCGTCAGCGTCAACCGGTCAACGAAGCTGCTCTTCAGCTCCTTCGCCCGTGCATTTTCAAGGTCGCGCTGGTTCTCCATCAGAATATCCGCAGCCGAGCGGCGGATCTTCGCTGCCATTTCGCGCAAGGCCGTCGTCTTCTGCTCCGGGGTGGCCAGTGCCAGCGCCTTGGCGGCAGTGCGCGCCGCGGTGCCCAGAACCTTCATCATCTCTCGATTGGTGAGTGTTCCCGTCATCAGCGTTCGCCTCCCATCAGCACCAAGTCGTCACGGTGAATCAGCTCATCGCGGCCACGGAAGCCCAGCACCTTTTCGATCTCGGAGGATTTGAGCCCGAGGATGCGCTGCGCATCGCCTGCGTCATAGGCGATCAGCCCGCGCGCGATCTCGCGGCCTTGCGTGGTCATGATCGATACGGTGTCCCCGCGCATGAAATTGCCTTTGACCGCCTTCACACCCGCGGGCAGCAGGCTCTTGCCCTTGGCGAGGGCTGTGGCCGCGCCCTCATCAACCACGAGGTGGCCGATGGGCTGCAGCGTGCCTGCAATCCAGCGTTTGCGCGATTGCAGGGCGGAGGCATTGGCGAGAAACCATGTGCAGCGCGCCCCATCCAGTACGCGCCTGAGCGGATGCATTTCATGGCCCGAGGCGATCACCATGTTGCAGCCTGCGCCCAGCGCGATCTTCCCGGCCTCGATCTTGGTGATCATGCCGCCAGAGCCAACGCCAGAGACGGGCTTGCCCGCCATGGCTTCGATCTCTGGTGTGATGTCTTCCACGATGGGCAGGAAGCTTGCGCCCTTCTGGTTGGGGGGCGCCGTATAAAGCCCGTCAATGTCGGAGAGCAGAACGAGGCAGTCGGCCGACATCATGGAGGCAACGCGCGCCGCCAGCCTGTCATTGTCGCCATAGCGGATTTCGCTGGTCGCTACCGTGTCGTTCTCGTTGATGACAGGAATCGCCCCCTGTTCGAGAAGTGTTGAAAGCGTGGCCCGTGCGTTCAGGTAACGGCGGCGTTCTTCTGTATCGGTGAGCGTCACCAGCACTTGGGCCGCCACCATGTTCCGTGTACGGAGTGCCTCTGCCCAGGCCTGCGCCAGCGCGATCTGGCCCACGGCGGCGGCAGCCTGTTTCTGTTCGAGCTTCAGGGGCCCCTTGGGCAGGCCCAGCGCGCGGCGGCCGAGCGCGATGGCGCCGGAGGAGACGAGAATGATCTCCGCGCCCCTCACGCGCGCATCCGACAGGTCATCGATCAGCGAGGCAAGCCAGGAGGCCTTGATGGCCCCTGTCTTGTCATCCACCAGCAGGGCGGAGCCAACCTTGACGACGATGCGCTTCGCTGTGGCGAGGCGCGATGTCACGGCCGCCACTCCTCTGTCTTCACCCCCGGCTCATCTTCGGAGCGCCCGGCGCGGCGCGACGTGTCGATCACTTCGAGAAGCTTCTTCATCGCCTCTGGCACGCCCTTTGTGGTGGCGCCCGAGAGTAGAAGCGGCGTCTTGCGGATGCGCTTCTTGAAGTCCTTGAGCTTGGCGTCGATCTCTTCGGCGGCGAGGAGGTCGGTCTTGTTGAAGGCGATCACCTCGGGCTTCTCGGCGAGCTCGGGTGAATAGGCCTTCAGCTCCTTGCGGATCACGCGGTAGGCGGAAACGGGGTCTTCCCCCGTCACGTCGATGAGATGGAGGAGCACGGCGCAGCGCTCGACATGGCCCAGAAAGCGCGTGCCAAGACCATGGCCCTCATGCGCGCCTTCGATCAGGCCTGGAATGTCGGCCAGCACGAAGCTCTGGGTGCCCACCCGCACCACACCCAGTTGCGGGTGCAGCGTGGTGAAGGGGTAATCCGCGATCTTCGGCTTGGCGGCCGAGACAGCGGCCAGCAGCGTGGATTTCCCGGCGTTGGGCAGGCCCAGAAGGCCTGCGTCGGCAATGAGCTTCAGGCGCAGCCAGATCCAGCGTTCCTCGCCCTCCTGGCCGGGGTTCGCGTGGCGGGGCGCCCGGTTGGTGGAGGATTTGAAATAGGCATTGCCGAAGCCGCCATTGCCGCCCTTGGCGATGCGGAAACGATCACCCACATGGGCAAGGTCGGCCACCATCGTCTCATTGTCTTCCTCGAACACCTGCGTGCCCGCCGGAACCTTCAGCACGACGTCATCGGAGTTGGCCCCGGCCCGCAGGCGGCCCATGCCATGGCCGCCAGTCGCCGCCTTGAAATGCTGTTGGTAGCGGTAGTCGATCAGCGTGTTGAGGCCATCAACCGCTTCGATCCACACATCGCCGCCCTTGCCGCCATCCCCCCCGTCGGGGCCGCCCATCTCGATGAACTTTTCGCGCCGGAACGAGACGGAACCCGCCCCGCCATTGCCGGAGCGCACATAAACCTTTGCCTGATCTAGAAATTTCATGGGTTTTGCCTCGTCAAATCGCCTTGTAACCCGGGGGAAGGGCCGCGCCTAGTCCCGTGTGGCCGATCGGCCACGGTTCTCGCTTGATGTTGCGGCGCAACAATGTCGCCGCCTTGTGACCACATTTACCAGATTTACGGGAGCCCTTCACCGGAACAGCGGCACTCGCGTGGAGATGATCTGCAATCACTGAAAGATCATCCCGGTTTTGTTTGTGTAAAATGAAAGGTAACAGATGAAGAAACGACTGATCACAGGTTTTATGGCAGCTTCTGTACTGTGTGCTGTTTCTGCTATACCTGCTCAGGCAACCTGCAGGGGAACACGCTACTGTGATGCTTCCTATCAGACCCATCATGTCACCCCTCCGGCGAGACCCTCTCATGCCAAGAAGCCCGCGCTGGCCCAGTCCCGGAAGGCCACGGTGAAGAAGGCGCCCACCGCTTCCAGAAAGCATGTGACAGCGCCGCGCGGCGCCAGCGTGAGGCCCAAGCGCTATGCCGGAAGCCTGAAGAAGTCCTCTGCGACCACCGCCGCGCTCGCTGTTCCGGCGGCGGGATCGGCCTCGCAAGCCAATGTTATCTCGTTGATCACGGCCATGGCACCCTCGCATGGCGTTCCCACCTGGTTCGCGTTGCGCATCGCGCATGTGGAATCGAACTACAAGCCCCATATGCGGGGTGCCGCGGGCGAATATGGTGTCTATCAGTTGAAGTGCGCCACCGCGAAAGACATTGGGTTCAGTGGTCATTGTTCCGCGCTCCTGGACCCGCGCACCAATGTGCAGTGGGGTTTGCGCCATCTGGCGCTCGCCATCGGCAAGGCCAACGGCAACCTGAAACTCGCCGCGTCCAAGCATAATGGCGGGCTTGGCCGCACGCGCCTGGTGCCGACCTATGTCGCCAAGGTGTTCTGACCGTTTCATCACGATATGCAAATTCCAAATGAAAAGCGGAGAGGTGGGTTTCCACCTCTCCGCTTTGATTTTTAAAGCCAGCCGGTGGATCCGGCGGCTATAAGGTCAAGAGCCCGCCGGTTACTCTGCGGCGACGGCTGGGATGACCGATACGGTCTGCTTGTCGCCCTTGGTGCGGCGGAAGTTCACCACACCGTTGACGACGGCGAAGATCGTGTGGTCACGGCCAATGCCCACGCCGGTGCCCGGGTGAACCTTGGTGCCGCGCTGGCGGATGATGATGTTGCCGGCAATGACGGACTCGCCGCCGAAAGCCTTGACGCCGAGACGGCGGCCAGCGGTATCACGACCGTTGCGGGATGAACCGCCTGCTTTTTTATGGGCCATGGGGTGTTCTCCTAATCTTTCTCAGCGCGCTTTAAGCGCGAATCTCGCGGATGGTCACCGAGGTCAGGTCCTGGCGGTGGCCGTTGCGCCGGCGGTAGTGCTTGCGGCGGCGCTTCTTGAAGATGATGACGTGGGGGCCACGGTCCTGGGAGGCGATCTCGCCAACCACGGTCGCACCGGCGATGAAGGGCGCGCCGATGTTCACGGAGCCGTCCTTTGTGACCATCAGCACTTCGCTGAAGTTCACGGTGTCGCCCGCATTGCCCTCGAGCTTCTCGATCTGGATCTTGTCACCGGCTGCAACGCGATACTGCTTGCCGCCAGTCTTGATGACTGCGTACATGTGTTTCTTCCTTTTTGTCCCGCGCCCTTTGGCGGCACCAGTGAACCCGTGGTCCGGTGCGCTTCAAGTGCCTGAAAACTCAGGCGAATTTGGGTTGCCGGAGGCAGCGCAATACGCGCGGACGGGAATATCTCGCCCGCGCGGATGGCTGGAAATAGGGGAAATGGCCGGAAGAGTCAAGGAAATGGGGCTTTCCTCCGCTTCTCCCCCTGCCGTCACCCCGGCGAAGGCCGGGGTCCCGCTTCCAGCGTCCAAAGCCGGTATCTCCCTGCGCCGGACCGGTGGCCTGGCGAGAACGCGACGACGGTCGGGGATTGGCGTTATGTCGCCAGCTTGAACCGGAAGATCATGTCTGCTTTGGTTGTGTATCCGGCAAGTGGCGGATTTGCAGAGCAATGAGGAATGCCGAGAATCTGAAACAGGTGACCGACAGGCTGGCGGCGGACGAGGCGGACCTTGCTCAGTCCTCGTTCACCAACGTGAACTTCTTCACCAGCTGCTTTGACGACTGCAACATGACGGGCCTGGCCATCAGCGACGCCAACCTCTCAGGCAGCCGCATCGACAACGCCAATCTCTCCGGCGTGGCGATCTCAAATTGCCGCCTGCTGGGCGCGACGATCGATGGCGTCGCGATCATCGATCTGTTCGCGGCTTATCGCATGCAGAAGCGTGGAGAAACCTAGCCTCTCAGGCCGCCTCATCCCCCGCCTTCTTCTCCACCAGCCCCACAAGGTCGCTCATGATACGGTTCAGGTCGAAGTCCTTCGGGGTATAGACGGCGGCCACGCCCAGTTGCTTCAGCACATGCACGTCATCCTGCGGGATGATGCCGCCGGCGACGACGGGGACGTTGGAAAGTCCTGCAGCGCGGAGGCGCTGCATCACCTCGCGGATCAGCGGCACGTGGCTGCCTGAGAGGATCGAGAGGCCGAGGATGTGGACCTTTTTCTCCTGCACCACCTTCACCAACTGCTCCGGCGTCACGCGGATGCCATCATAGATCACGTCGAGGCCGGTTTCGGCGGCGCGCACGGCGACCTGCTCTGCACCGTTCGAGTGGCCGTCGAGGCCCGGCTTGCCGACGAGGAGGCGCGGGGTTTCGCCCATACGCTCTGTGAGCGCCTTCACGCGGGTGCGGATCTCTTCGAGAGATTCGGAAGCGCCTGCATTCATGGTCAGCGCCACGCCGGTGGGGGCGCGGTATTCGCCGAAGATCTCGCGCAAGCAGCCGCCCCATTCGCCGGTGGTGATGCCTGCCTTGGCGCAGGCGATCGACGGCTCCATGATGTTGCGCCCTTCCTTGGCGGCGCGTGTAAGGTCTTCGAGCGCGGCCTTCACCGCCTTCTGGTCACGCGCGGAACGCCAGGCCTTCAACCGCTCGATCTGCTCATATTCGACGTCATCCTTCACCGTCATGATGGCATCGGTGCCAGCGGATAATGGCGAGGGTTCGGTTGTCGTGAAGGCGTTGACGCCGATGATCTTTGTCTCGCCCGATTCAATCGCGGCAAGGCGCGCGGTATTGCTCTCGACGAGCTTCCGCTTCATGTAGGCGATCACGTCTTCCGACGTGCCGCCGCCCATCGAGAGGATGCGCGAGAGCTCGGCGCGCGCCTCTTCCTTAAGCGCGTCCACCTTGCGGGTGATCTCATGTGATCCATCGAAGATGTCGGCGTGTTCGAGGAGGTCTGTCTCGTAAGCCACGATCTGCTGCATGCGGAGCGACCATTGCTGGTCCCAGGGCCTGGGGAGGCCAAGGGCTTCATTCCAGGCGGGAAGCTGCACGGCGCGGGCGCGGGCATTCTTGGAGAGCACAACCGCCATCATTTCGATCAGGATGCGGTAGACGTTGTTTTCGGGCTGCTGCTCAGTGAGCCCCAGCGAATTCACCTGCACGCCATAGCGGAAGCGGCGGTGCTTCTCATCCGTGATGCCATAGCGTTCACGGCCGATCTCATCCCAGAGCTCGGTGAAGGCGCGCATCTTGCAAAGCTCGGTGATGAAGCGGATGCCGGCATTGACGAAGAAGGAAATGCGCCCGAAGACTTCGGGGAAGTTCTTGTCTTCAACCGCTCCACTTGCCTTGACGCCGTCGAGCACGGCGATGGCTGTGGCCAGCGCATAGGACAGCTCCTGCACTGGCGTGGCGCCTGCTTCCTGCAAATGATAGGAGCAGACGTTCATCGGGTTCCACTTCGGCAATTCCCAGGTGGAGAAGGCGATGGTGTCGGTGATCAGCCGCATCGAAGGTGCTGGCGGGAAGACGTAAGTACCGCGCGAGAGATATTCCTTGATGATGTCGTTCTGCGTGGTGCCGGAAAGGCTGCCGCGCGGCGCACCCTGTTCATCCGCAACCGCCACATAAAGCGACAAGAGCCATGCGGCGGTGGCGTTGATCGTCATCGAGGTGTTCATGGTGGCGAGCGGGATGGCATCGAACAGGGTTCGCATGTCCCCTAAGTGCGACACCGGCACGCCTACTTTGCCCACCTCGCCGCGCGACAGCACGTGGTCGGAGTCGTAGCCCGTCTGGGTTGGCAGGTCGAAGGCCACTGACAGGCCCGTCTGGCCCTTGGCCAGATTGGTCCTGTAGAGCTTGTTGGAATCTGCCGCCGTTGAATGGCCGGCATAGGTGCGGAAGAGCCAGGGTTTGTCGCGCGTGGTCATGATCTTGCCATGCTGGCATGGCCCCTTGTGCACCGCAACTCAGACTTTTGGCAGGTATAGTAAGGGAAATCTGGTCCGCACCCCCCTCCTTTTGTTGCGATGCGAAGTGAGTTAGCCTCGGTTATTCTCTAACCCAGATCTTAAAGGGAGACGACGACATGAGTTCTGCCGCCGCCGCATCCACCACGCCGGCCAATGCCAACCAACCGGTGAAGGACCTTTATGAGGTGGGTGAAATCCCGCCCCTGGGCCATGTTCCCAAGAAGATGTATGCGTGGTGCATCCGTCACGAGCGCCATGGCTCGCCCGATACCGCCATGCAGGTTGAAGTCGTTCCCACATGGGAGATCGGCGAGGATGAATGCCTCGTCCTCGTCATGGCCGCGGGCGTCAACTACAATGGTGTCTGGGCGGCGCTTGGCAAGCCTATTTCGCCGATCGACGGCCACAAGAACCCCTATCACATCGCGGGCTCGGATGCGTCCGGCATCGTCTATGCCGTGGGCTCCAAGGTGAAGCGCTGGAAGGTGGGTGACGAGGTTGTCATCCACTGCAACCAGGATGACGGCGATGACGAGGAGTGCAACGGCGGCGACCCGATGTTCTCCAATTCGCAGCGCATCTGGGGCTATGAGACGCCGGATGGGTCCTTTGCCCAGTTCACCCGCGTGCAGGCCCGTCAGCTGCTGCCCAAGCCGCAGCACCTCTCGTGGGAAGAGGCCTCCTGCTACACGCTGACGCTCGCCACCGCCTACCGCATGCTGTTCGGCCACAAGCCGAATGTGCTGGGTGCCGGTCAGAACGTTCTGGTGTGGGGCGCCTCGGGCGGCATCGGCTCCATGGCGGTGCAGCTCATCGCCACCACCGGTGCCAATGCCATTGGCGTCATCTCGGAAGACGACAAGGCCGACTTCGTGATGCAACTGGGTGCCAAGGGCGTCATCAACCGCAAGAAGTTCAACTGCTGGGGCCAGATGCCCGCTGTCGGCACGCCCGAGTACAATGAGTGGCTGAAGGGCGCCCGCGAGTTCGGCAAGGCCATCTGGCACTTCACGGGCAAGGGCAACAACGTCGACATGGTTTTCGAGCATCCCGGTGAATCAACTTTCCCGGTTTCGGTGCTGATGACCAGGCGCGGCGGCATGATCGTGATCTGCGCCGGTACCACGGGCTTCAACCTGACGCTTGATGCGCGTTATCTGTGGATGCACCAGAAGCGCGTGCAGGGCTCGCACTTCGCCAACCTCATGCAGGCGGCGGCCGCCAACAAGCTTGTCATGGCCCGCCGCATTGATCCCTGCATGTCGGAGGTCTATGCGTGGAATGATATCCCGAAGGCCCACATGAAGATGTGGCGGAACGAGCACCGCCCCGGCAACATGGCCGTTCTCGTGTCGTCTCCCACCACGGGCCTCAAGACGCTGGATGACGCCATCGAGGCCTCGGCCCGCTGACTACAACCGGGTCACGTCAGCCCCCGGCCGCAAACGGCGGGGGCTGATTTTGCCACTTAAAAGGCTGGTTCGCACTCGTACCAGATGCGCTGGCGGCGGGGGTTCATGTTGCGGGCTTCCATGCGTCGCAGAACGGCCTTCACACCGAATTCGACACAACTGCCGCGTGATGCGAACAGCATGTCCGCCTGCCGGATAATGATGCGGCCGTGGCGGCGGCGTTCGAAGATGGTTAGCGTATAGGCGCTGGCGACCTCCACCTGCCGGCGGGGTGCGGCGGGCGGCTTGGTGGCAGGCGGCTTGGCAGTGGCCGTCGCCTGCTTTGCGGGGCGGGGCTTTGGTGTGGGCGGAACCGGCATGGGCGGAGGGGCGGTTCCGGCCTGAGACTCTTCCGGTTCAGAAGCTCCGAAGACCGGCGTCTGGGCCGCTTCCTCCGGCATGGCGGACGCAGGAACAGGCGTGGATGAGGGTGAGGGCACAGCTTCCACATCCGCCTTGGGGGCGGGTTGTTGTGTCTCTTCCGGCGTGATGGCCGCAACCGATTCTCCGGAGGCAGAACTGGACGCTGGCGTTTCGGGCGGGGGCTGGGGGGCCGGTGGCTCCGGGGTGGGCGCTGTGCTCTCAACTACGGCGACAGCCGTTGTGTCGGGTTTACCCGGCAGGAACAGCCAGGCCGCAGCGCCCAGCAGAACTAGCAACAGCACTGCGGGAATGAGGTATGGCGCAGCGGGGCGGCGGTCGGCTTGGTCCAGTGGGGCTGCGGGCCCGCGGCCACGCATCCCCGCCGCCGAAGGCTCCGGCCGGATCGCCCCAAGATCAGGGTTCGGCAGGCTGCGCGCCGCGCCAGCAGCACCGGGCAGGGCGCGGCGCTTGCGGGCCAGATGTTCTGCGAGGTCCCGCTCGGTCTGGGCCAACAGCTCCAGGTCATACTTGTGGCGGCTTTCCGGGGTGCGAAGCACCTCATAGGCGCGCTGAACCTGCTCGAAACGCTCGGCCGAGGCCGTCCCTGTCGTGGCGCCCGTGTCCGGGTGGTATTTCTTGGCAAGCGCGCGGTAAGCGGCCGCAATCACTTCCGGGTCGGCCGTCGGGTCGATACCGAGCGCTGCGTAATGGTCCGGGATGGCGGTCATGGTGGAGTGGGTACCCCTTGCCTGAGTCTGACGTTCAAAAGTGGCTCATCGTGTAACTTCACGGCGGAATTCAGGCCTGCTGGCGGCGTTCGGCAATGGCCACCGTCAGCGTCATCGCCAGCGTCAGTGTGGCGGCCATGGAGCGGAATCCCTCAAAATTGGCTTCACTGATCTCAAGCCACAGGTCGGCGATCTGGGCCAGCGGCGAAAACGGGCTGTCGGTGATGGAGACGACCGGCACCTGCCGCGTCGCCGCGGCCTGCGCCAGGCTGACGGTCTCGGAGGCATAGGGTGCAAAGGAGATGGCCAAAACCGCATCCTTTGGCGTGGCAAAGGTGAGTTGCTCTGACGCGAGTCCGCCCACCGCATCGACCAGGATCGTCCTTACGCCGAGTTTTCCAAAGGCATAGGCCATATAGGAGGCGATGGGGAAGGAACGCCTCAGTCCGATCAGATAGATGATCTCCGCCGCCGCTAGCTGCTCGACGGCGCGGTCAAGTTCCTCAGGCGAGAGCTTCTCCCGCAAGGCTGCGATGGATTTGGTGGATGTATCACAGAAGCCGTGAAAGATGATGTTCGCTTTGGAGGAGTCCTCGGCATGGTCACGCAGTTGCTGCAGCCGCTCGCCATAATTCAGGATGCGGTCCCGGAGGCGCGAGCGGAAGATTTCCTGCATCTCCGAGAAGCCCTGATAGCCTATAGCCTGGCTGAATCGCACCAGTGCTGAGGGCTGGACATTCGCCTGTGCCGCAATCGAAGAGACCGTGCCAAAGGCGATCTCATCCGGGTTCTCCAGCGCGAAGCTGGCGACTTGGGTGAGGCGCTTCGGAAGTTCGGCAGCGCGCTCGGCGATGAGCGCCTTCAGGGCTGTGAAATCACGGGGTGGGGAGAGTGCATCTGTCATTGGAACGAATATTTCATGAAAGCAGTTTCGTTCCAAAGGCTTTTTACGGCTGTTTCGCTACTCCTCCCAGCCGCGGCTGCGCCGTGAGGGGCCGGACACAGGAGGCCTGCGCCGCGTGCCGTCTCCGCCGTCGCCGCCGCCTGAAAGCGCCCGCCGCAGGCGGCGGAGAATGACGCCGCGCGCCTTCTCGTCCGCCGCGCTGCCCAGCGTCTCGCGGATGTCGAGGATGAGGTCGGCCAAGTCATTGTGGCTGTCGAAGCGGGCCACCATGGTGGGGTCGATGCGCGGGTGGGTCTCCTCCGCGAGGAAGGCACAGGCCTCGCCCGAGAGGTCATAGACGGAATCGAGGCTGTGGATCAGGATGCAGTCATGTGCCAGGCCGATGCCCTTCAGATGTTCTGCCAGGGCCCGCTGGCCTTGGTCTTCGCCATGGGTCAGGAAGATCGAGCGGCCGATGGGCAGGCGTTCCTTCACCCATTGCACAAGTTCGGGGCCATCAGCATGACCGGAATAATCCTCGATCTCGTGGATCGCGGCCTTGACGCTGATTTCCTCACCCATGATCGTCACGGTCTTTGCCCCATCCTGCAGGATGCGGCCCAGCGATCCTTCCGCCTGGAAGCCTGCCAGCAGCACGGTGGTGGAGGGCTGCCAGAGATGGTTCTTCAAGTGATGGCGGATACGGCCTGCCTCGCACATTCCCGATGCCGATATGATGATACGAAAGCCGGTGAAGCGGGCGAGAGCCTTTGAATCCTCAACGCTTTCTGTCATGCGCACGTAAGGCGAGTTGAAGGCGCGGGTCAGATCGCCGCCATGCTGCAACTCGCCTGAGTGCCGGGTGAAGATCTTTGTGGCCTTGGAGGCAAGCGGACTGTCGATGAAGATGTTGGCCTTGGGAACCTTGCCTTCATCCATCAGCTTGACGAGATCGGTGACGAGCTCCTGGGTGCGCTCCACCGCGAAAGAGGGGATCAGCAGCGCGCCCTTGCGCGCCGCCGCGTCATTCACCTCGCGCGCCAGAATTTCGCGGCGTCCGTCTTCACTGCGCTCGAACCTGTCGCGCCCGCCATAGGTTGATTCGCACAGGACGATGTCGAAGTTGGCGGGTGCTTCCGGATCGAAATGCAGCATCTTGTTGTCAGGCCCCAAGTCACCCGAGAACAATATGCGCAGCGGCTTCTTGCCTGTCTGCTCCACTTCCAGCTCAATCGATGCGCTGCCGAGCAGGTGGCCGGCGTTCCAGAACCGTGCGCGCATGCCGGGAGCGGGCGAGAACCATGTCTCGAAGGGGTGCCCCTCGAAAAAGTCTAGCGCTGCCATGGCGTCATCAGCCGTGTAGATCGGCTCGACCTCCTGCTCGCCGCGCTTCAGGCGGCGGCGGTTCAGCTGCATCACTTCCATTTCCTGGATGTTGCCTGAGTCTGGCAGCATGATGGCGCAGAGATCCACCGTCGCGTGGGTGCAATGGATGCGCTTGTCAAAGCCATGCTTCACCAGCTTCGGCAGAAGGCCGGAATGGTCGATGTGGGCGTGGGTCAGCAGCACCGCGGTGAGCGAGGAGGGCTCGAAGGGGAAGGGGCGATAGTTCAGCTCGCGCTCGGTCTTCGAGCCCTGGAACATGCCGCAATCCACGAGCAGCCGGGTACGCTCCGTCTCCACCAGATAGCATGAGCCGGTGACGGTGCGCGCCGCGCCGTGAAACTTGATCCGCACTGACATGATTATGCTCCCGGAAGCCTGAGGCCACGTTTCAGCAACTGGTCCCACGCCTCACGCGGGCTGTCCGCATAGCCGAAGAGGTCGAGATCGCGCTGCCCGATCATGCCAGTCTCGACGAAGTGCTGGAAATTGATGAGGCCCTTCCAGAATTTCGAATCGTAAAGCACCACGGGCAGTTCATCGTCCATCTTGCCGGTCTGGCGCAATGTCAGGATTTCGAACAACTCGTCCATCGTGCCGAAGCCGCCGGGAAACACAACAAGCGCCGTGGCGCGGATGGCGAAGTGCATCTTTCGCATGGCGAAATAGTGGAAGCGGAAGGTGAGATCGGGGGTTGAATAGGCGTTCGGCTCCTGCTCCATGGGAAGCGTGATGTTGAAGCCGATGGAGGGTGCTGCCGCGTCATGCGCGCCGCGGTTCGCCGCCTCCATGATGCCGGGGCCGCCGCCCGTGGCGATCACATTCTGGCGCGGGCCATTGTGCTCGATCTTGGCGCCGCCTTCCTCCGAGCAGATGCGGGCGAAGTCTCGCGCCGCTTCATACCAGCCATTGCTGTCGCCGGGCTTCACCCGTGCTGAACCGAACACGATCACGGTGCTGGCCACGCCCCATTTCCTCAGGTGCTCTTCCGCCTTCTGGTATTCGAGCTGGAAGCGCAAGCCGCGCGTGGTGTCTCCCAGCAGGAAGTCCATGTCCATGGCGGGGAGGCGGTAGGCGGCAGCGGCCATCTGGGCTTTGTTGGAATCAGTCACGGTTTCTGCGGGTCCTGCAAGAAGTAGTGGTTGACATGCTGGATTAGGCCACCCGGCGCTGGGCTTCAAGTGCCGCGCAAAGACTGGCGCTTCCAAGCCCCGCATGACAATCACCGTCGCGCAAGTCTAGGATGGTTCAGGCACACACGGGACATGAGGACATGACAGGTAACAACAATAAGATCGCCACGCGCTACATGGTGGCGCCAGGAACATCTGTCAGCCTCTCAAAGCTGGACCCGCGCGATACGGGCTCCTTTGCTGAGAAGGACGCGACCAAGGCCGAGACCGCGAAGGATGCCGAGGCGATCGACGCGCTGCAGGACCGGCTGTTTGCCGAAGGCCAGCGGGCGCTGCTCGTCGTGCTGCAAGGCATCGACTGCTCCGGCAAGGACGGCACGGTGCGCGCAGTGTTCAATCATTGTGGCCCCATCGGCGTGAAGGTGCAGCCGTTCAAGGCGCCGACGGTGCCTGAACTGGCGCAGGACTATCTCTGGCGGGTGCACAAGGTGTGCCCGCCCAAGGGTTACATCGGCATCTTCAACCGCTCGCATTACGAGGACGTTCTGGTGGCAAAGGTAAAACATTTCGCCAGCCCTGAGGCCATCGAGCGCCGCTATGGCGAGATCAATTCCTTTGAGAAGCTCCTGTCGGACAATGGCACGCGGATTTTGAAATTCATGCTGCACATCTCGAAGGCGGAGCAGGCCGTGCGCCTGCGGGAGCGGGTCGACATGCCGGAGAAGCGCTGGAAGTTCAGCCCCGGCGACCTTGAGGACCGCAAGCTGTGGGATGATTACATGGCGGCCTATGACACCGCACTGACCCGTTGTTCCACCAAACATGCGCCGTGGCATGTCATCCCGGCGGACAGGAACTGGGTGCGTAATGCCATCATCTCCCGCATCGTGCGCGAGACGCTGGAAGAGATGAACCCGCAATATCCCGAAGCGAAGGGCTGGGACCCTGCCGCCATTACGATTGTGTGACGCGGCCCGCTCAGGCGCTCCTGAGGAAGGCATCGACCTCCGCCTTGGTGGGAGCGGCGGATGAAGCGCCTTTCTTCGTGGTTGACAGCGCGGCAGTGGCGGCAGCGTAGCGCAGCGCCTGTTCCAGCGCCATGCCCTGTTCCAGCGCATGGGCAAGGCCGCCATTGAAACTGTCGCCAGCCGCGACCGTATCAATGGTGGCCACCTTGAAAGCGGGGATGATGGCTTCAAGCCCCGGTCCCGCAACGGCAAGCCCGCGCGCACCCAGCTTGACCACGGCCGTCGCAACGCCCTTGGCGCGGAGTTCCCTGGCGGCTTTCAGCCCGTCTTCCGGCGTTTGCGGCTGCCAGCCGAGGATGAGGCCTGCTTCGGTTTCATTCGGCGTGATGATGTCCACGGCTTTCAGAATCCCGGTGGAGAGGCCGCCTGCGGGTGCGGGGGCCGGATCAAGGATCACCGTGCCACCATGCGCCTTCACAATGTTTGCTGCTGCCAGCGATGCTTCAATTGGCACTTCGAGCTGGAGAAGCAACACCTTGGCGTGTTCAAGCGCAGGCCGTGCCCGCGCGACATCGGAGAGATCCATCGCAAGATTGCTGCCGCCCACGACGGTGATGAAGTTCTCTCCCGACTTGCCGACTTTGATGATGGCTATTCCCGTTGCGCCTTCAGCATCCTTCTTCAGCAGCGCGAGATCAACGCCGTAGGAGGCAAGTTCGCGTTCGGCAGGTTCAGAAAAATCATCCGCGCCGAGGCGGCAGATGAAATGCACCTCACTGCCGAGCTTCCTGGCGGCAACCGCCTGGTTGGCGCCCTTGCCACCCAGGCCCAGCTTGTAGTCGTGCGCATGCAGCGTTTCGCCGGGCTTTGGCAGACGGTCCATATAGGCCGTCACATCCATGTTGATGCTGCCAAAGACCGCGATGCTCATGGGTGTTTCCTTACATGTTACGCTTGCGGGCGGCGAGGGTGCGCAGCCTGAGCGCATTGAGGCGGATGAAGCCGGCGGCATCCTTCTGGTCATAGGCGCCGCGGTCATCCTCGAAGGTGACAAGTGCATCGCTGTAGAGCGACTTCCGCGACTTGCGGCCCACCACGATGACATTGCCCTTATAGAGCTTTAGACGCACCGTGCCTTCGACATGCTCCTGGCTCTTGTCGATGGCCGCCTGCAGCATCTCGCGCTCCGGCGAGAACCAGAAGCCATAATACACGAGCTCTGCATATTTCGGGATGAAGCTATCCTTCAGATGAGCTGCTTCACGGTCGAGCGTGAGCGACTCGATGGCGCGGTGCGCGACGGCAAGGATGGTGCCGCCCGGTGTTTCATAAACCCCGCGCGACTTCATGCCGACAAAGCGGTTTTCGACGAGGTCCAGCCGGCCGATGCCATTGTCATGGCCCAGGCGATTGAGTTCGGTGAACAGCGTCGCGGGCGACATGGCTTTGCCATCAATGGCGATGGGGTCGCCATTCTTGAACTCGATCTCGATGTAGGTGGCTTGGTCAGGCGCATCTTCCGGTGCGATGGTGCGCTGATAGACGTAAGGCGGCGGCTCCTGCCACGGGTCTTCCAGCACCTTGCCTTCGGAAGACGAGTGCAGCAGGTTGGCATCCACCGAGAAGGGTGCTTCGCCGCGCTTGTCCTTCGCTACCGGAATCTGATGGGCTTCGGCAAATTCGATCAGGTCCGTGCGGCTCTTGAAAGCCCATTCGCGCCATGGGGCGATGACCTTGATGTCGGGGTTCAGCGCGTAAGCCGTCAGTTCGAAGCGCACCTGGTCATTGCCCTTGCCGGTTGCGCCATGGGCGATGGCGTCAGCGCCGGTCTCTTCGGCGATCTCGATCAGGCGCTTGGCGATGAGTGGCCGCGCGATGGAGGTGCCGAGCAGGTAGACGCCCTCATAAACGGCATTGGCGCGGAACATCGGGAAGACGAAATCGCGTATGAACTCCTCGCGCTGGTCCTCGATGTAGATTTCCTTGATGCCAAGCATCTCGGCCTTCTTGCGCGCGGGCTCCAGCTCGCCCCCCTGGCCGAGGTCAGCGGTGAAGGTCACCACCTCCGCGCCATATTCGGTCTGCAGCCATTTGAGGATGATGGAGGTGTCGAGACCACCCGAATAGGCGAGGACAACTTTCTTGATCTTCTGCTTTGACATGACGGCGCTGGTCCCGGTTGAAACTGCTGGCAGCCACCTATCACGCCCGGGCTTCAACCCGCAACTGCATTGGGGTGAGGGCCCTCATCCCGCGCGTTGCGCAATCTTCTCCCACGCGGACTGCGCGGGAGAAAGACGTCACGCCCCCGCCTCCAGCGCCATGCGTTCCTTGGCGCGCAGCTTCTGGCTTTCGCTCTTCAGCTGGCCGCAGGCGGCCATGATGTCGCGGCCGCGCGGCGTACGCACCGGCGAGGCATAGCCTGCACGGTTGAGGATTTCGGCGAAGCTCTCGATCGTGTCCCAGTCCGAGCATTCATATTGCGTGCCGGGCCACGGGTTGAAGGGAATGAGGTTCACCTTGGCTGGAATGCCCTTCAAAAGCTGCACGAGTCTCTTGGCGTCGGCGGGGGTGTCATTCACGCCCTTCAGCATCACATATTCAAAGGTGATGCGCCGGGCGTTGGATGCGCCTGGATATTTGCGGCAGGCCGCCAGCAGTTCGTTGATCGGATATTTCTTGTTGAGTGGCACGAGCTTGTCGCGGATCTCGTCCGTCGTGCCGTGGAGCGAGATGGCCAGCATGGTGCCGATCTCATCGCCCGCGCGCGCGATCTCCGGCACGACGCCGGAGGTCGACAGCGTGATGCGCCGCTTCGACAGCGAAATGCCTTCGCCATCGGATACGATCTCCATCGCTTCATTCACATTGTCGAAATTGTAGAGGGTCTCGCCCATGACCATGAGCACGACATTGTTTATTTTGCGCCCGCCAAGCGTCGGCGAGGTGTTGGACTCGATGTATG
>JBEIDW010000031.1:0-24418 GCA_040383265.1 Hyphomicrobiales bacterium | reverse complement strand
TCGAGGACAAGAAGTCTGGCGAGCTTCGCCGCCCCCACCACATCGACCTGAAGACCGGCCTCTACAAGGGCCGCCAGGTTCTGACGCCCAAGGCTGAAGGCTGACTTCAGCTTATCGATCTGTGATTTAAAGCCAGCCTCCGGGCTGGCTTTTTGCATTTTGGGGACGTCCTGCCGCTCACCTTTTCATCGCCGGGGCATGGCGCGTTATCGGGTGCTGTCGAGCACCCACCCAAAAAGAAAACGCCCGGATGTCTCCGGGCGTTCTGGTCCGTCTCGCTGTTGATCGATTAGGCGCCGATCACCTTCTCGGCGGGCACGTAAGCATAGCCGAGGTCATCAGCCACGGCCTTGTAGGTGACCTTGCCGTCGGCCACGTTCAGGCCGTTGCGCAGGTGCGCGTCATCCGACAGCGCCTTCTTCCAGCCCTTGTTGGCAATGGCGAGCGCGAAGGGCAGCGTAACGTTGTTCAAGGCGAAGGTGGAGGTGCGGGCAACGCCACCCGGCATGTTGGCCACGCAATAGTGGATCACATTGTCCACAACATAGGTCGGATTCGCGTGGGTGGTGGCCTTGGAGGTTTCCGCGCAGCCGCCCTGGTCGATGGCGACGTCGACGAGAACCGAACCCGGCTTCCAGTCCTTCAGCATGGCCTTGGTCACGAGCTTCGGGGCTGCGGCGCCGGGGATCAGCACGCCGCCGATCACCATGTCGGCCGAGGCGCACTCGTCTTCCACAGCTCCCTGCGTCGAATAAATCGTCTTGATCGACGTGCCGAAGCGGGCGACCAGTTCTTCCATGCGGTCAGTGTTCTTTTCGAGAATGGTAACGTCCGCGCCCATGCCCAGCGCCACGACGGCGGCATTTGTGCCGACGACGCCGCCGCCAAGGATGACGACCTTGCCAGGCGCAACGCCCGGAACGCCGCCGATCAGCACGCCGCGGCCGCCCTGTGCCTTCTCAAGGCAATGCGCGCCGGACTTGACCGACATGCGGCCCGCGACCTGGCTCATGGGGGCGAGCAGCGGCAGGCCGCCGCGCGCCGAGGTGACGGTCTCATAAGCGATGCAGGCAGCGCCTGAGGCGACGAGATCCTTCGTCTGCTCCGGATCGGGCGCGAGGTGGAGGTAGGTGTAGAGGATCTGGCCGGGACGCAGCATCTTGCGCTCGGCAGCCTGCGGCTCCTTTACCTTCACGATCATGTCCGCCTTGGCGAAGATCTCAGCCGGGGTGGCGATGATCTTGGCGCCGGCGGCAGTGTAGTCGGCGTCAGACGCGCCAATGCCGGAGCCGGCATTGGTTTCAACCCACACCTCATGGCCGTGGCGAACGGCTTCCTTCACCGAGATGGGCGTCATGCCCACGCGGTATTCGTGATTCTTGATCTCTTTCGGTACGCCGATCAGCATTGCAGTTCCTCCCTGAATGGTGTCGGGAAATTAGCAAAACTCGGTTGAAATGATTTTCCGAAGACATGGCCGGAGCACTGCAGCATTGATATCCTATTCTAAAAAATGATAAGTATGTCGAATGAAAAGCGATAATCTTGACAAGATCGATAAGATCATTCTGGCGGAGCTGCAGATCAACGCCCAGCGCCCCGTGGCGGAACTCGCCCACAAGGCCGGGCTTTCCCCGTCGTCCTGCCACCGCCGGGTAAAGCTCCTGGAAGAGGCCGGGGTGATCCTCGGCTATACCGCCAATCTCGACCGCACCGCGCTTGGCCTTGCCAATGAGTTCTTCGTGGAGGTCTCGCTCTCAGCCCAGACGGAGGAGGCCTTCGAGAAGTTCGAGAAGGCCGTGCAGCGGGTGCCCGAAATTCTTGAATGCCACTTGATGAGTGGCCAGTTCGACTATCTGCTGCGTGTCGCTGCGGCTGACGCGACCGATTACGAGCGCATCCACCGCTCGCGCATCTCGAGGCTGCCCGGCGTGCAGCGCATCCAGTCTTCTCTCGCGCTGCGCACGGTGAAGGCCTGGGCGGGTTATCCGATCTAGGCGTTGGTGCGGTCTAGCTGGCGGTCGCGCAGGATCATCAGGATGCCCGCCGTCACCACGATGCCAGCGCCGATGATGGTGATCAGGTCGGGGAAGTCACCAAATAGCACGATGCCGTAGAACACGGCCCAGATCATCGCGGAGTATTCGAACGGTGCCACGAAGTTGGTTTCCGCCAGCTTGTAGGCATTGATGAACATCAGCATGGCGCAGGCTGCCAGCATGCCATGGCCGAACAGCAGCGTGAAATCGAACAGGCCCGGCCACACGGGCGGGCGTGAGAGGAAGACGAGGCTTGGGTGGGTGAAGGGCCCCAAGTCGAAGACATTGAAGAACAGGCCAAGCGCCAGCCCGATCAGGGCATAGGCGACGTTCTGCCAGGCGGCGATGATGATGGGGGATACTTTCTGTGAGAGCGGGCGACCCATCATCTGGCCCAGCGCGTAACCGAAGGCAGAGAGCAGCGCCAGCAGGGCGGCTGGCTCGAACACGCCGAAGCCCGGCCTGACCATGATGAGCACCCCGATGAAGCCCGCGATGATCGCAGCCCAGCGGTGCGGCCTGACGCGCTCATGCAGCAGCGGCCCCGCAAGGCCCGCCACGAAGAACGGCATGGTGAAATAGATCGCCACCGCATTGGCAATCGGCATGGCGGGCAGCGCCAGCACGAAGGCGAGATAGGCAAACCCAAGTATGAAGCCACGCACCAGAACACGCGGCAGCAGGGGCGTCATAATGGATAGACCGTGCCCAGACCGCCACAGCACGAAGATGATGACCGGCAGGGACCCCAGGCAGCGGAACAGCAGCGTCTCATAGGCCGGATAGCCTGAGGACATGTATTTGACCACCGCGTCCTGCGCTGAGGCGAGCCCGATGCCGCCCAGTATATAGAGCATGGCCAGTGCGCGGTTATCGGTCTTGAGTTGCATGCTTGAAGGTTACCGCTGCACCAGGCTGGCAAGGATGTGGATGCCGGGTTC
The DNA here is from genome assembly GCA_040383265.1 of Hyphomicrobiales bacterium. Classification (GTDB taxonomy): domain Bacteria; phylum Pseudomonadota; class Alphaproteobacteria; order Rhizobiales; family Aestuariivirgaceae; genus Aestuariivirga. Next base: position 21,438 of record JBEIDW010000031.1, on the reverse strand, counting down.
GATCTTCTGCTCATCGATGGAGGAGAAGGCGAGGCGGTAGAAGTTGCGGGGCGCTTCCGCCGCGCCGAACGTCACGCGGCCCGGCTCGATCAATACGCCCTTGGCGGCGGCGTCGCGTGCGAGTTCTCCGCTGTCCAGCGCCTCCGGTCCTTTCACCCAGAAACTCGTGCCCCCGAAGCTTGGTACGCGGCTGGCGTCCGGAAGGTGGCGTTTCAGCGCGTCTCCCATGATCTCCCAGCGGCTCCGGTAGGCGCGGTGCAGCCTGCGGATCAGCGTGTCATGATGCCCGAGCGACAGGAACAGCGCTGCCGTGCGCTGGTTGTTGTTGGGTGCATGCCGCACCATCAGGCGGCGCAGCGCGCGGGCCTCCGCCACCAGCTTTTTCGGCGCCACGAGGAAGCCAAGGCGCAGGCCGGGGAACAGCGTCTTGGACAGCGAGCCGACATAGATCACCCGGCCATCGTCATCGAGCGATTTCAGTGCAGGGCAGGGCTCGTTCACATAGTTCGTCTCGAACTCGTAATCATCCTCGATGATGATGATGTCATGCTTGGCGGCCCGCTTGAGGATTTCCATGCGTCGTTCCAAGGGCATGGTGACGGTCGTCGGAAACTGATGGCTGGGTGTGGTAAAGACGATGTCACAGGCGTTGAATGCCTCTGTCGGCACCAGCCCTTTTTCATCGACGGGCAGCAGCGAGACATGCGGCGTGCGGAGGTTGAAGGTGTTGCGCACGTCCGGGTAGCCGGGCTCTTCCATGCCGGCGCGCGTCTCAGGCCCGATCAGCAAGGTGGAGAGCAGGTAGAGGGCGTTCTGCGCGCCGAGCGTGATCAGGATCTCGTCATCATTCGCCATGATGCCGCGCCGCGGCAGGATGCGGCGGCGGATCTGCTCCACCAGAAGGGTATCATCATGGGCCCAGGTATCATTGGTCCAGGAGCCGAGCCACTTCTTGCCCAGCGCCTGCCTCGCACAGTCCCGCCATTCGGCGAGTGGAAAGAGATTATGGTCCACCTGACCATAGATGAATGGATAGGGATAGGACTGCCAATCAAGTGGCTTTGACACATTCGCCTGGTCCGCCGGCTGCATGGTGAGGCGGCCGCTCCAGTCGATTGTGGAGGCAGCAGACGGCGGTTTAAGGGCCAGCTTCGGCGGGGCCACGGTTTCAATGGCCTTGTCGGATACATAATAGCCGGAGCGTTCGCGGGCGACGAGGTAGCCATCGTCCAGCAGTCCCTGATAGGCCAGAACCACCGTATTCCTTGAAACGCCGAGGCTCTTGGCCATCTTGCGGGTGGAGGGGATTGGTTCCTCGCGCGCCAGTTGCCCGTCCAGAATGGCGGAGACGAGCGCTTCCCTGATCTGCGTCTGCAGGCTGGCGTTTTCATTCCGCCGGATATGGACAAGCCAATCGCGCAATTTTGGTCCCTGTGAACAACCCGTCTGGACCTATCATAGGGCCAAGAGTCCCGATAGAGTAGTCTTGTTTGGATTTTCCCCAGGGCTGGATTGCGCATGACCGAGCCGACCGTGAATACCTCGCCCAAGGGCTGGGACGAGATCAAGACCACCACCTGCTACATGTGCGCCTGCCGCTGCGGCATTCGCGTGCACCTGAAGGATGGGCGGGTAACCTATATCGACGGCAATCCGAAGCACCCCGTCAACAAGGGGGTGATCTGCGGCAAGGGTGCGGCTGGCATCCAGCAGCATTATTCTCCCGGCCGGCTCTCCAAGCCCTTGATGCGCGTGGGCGAGCGTGGCTCGGGCGAGTTCCGCGAGATCGAGTGGGAGGAGGCGCTCTCCACCGCCGCCTCATGGCTTTCCGAGGTGCGCGCCAAAGACCCGAAGAAACTGGCCTTCTTCACCGGCCGTGACCAGAGCCAGGGGCTGACCGGCTGGTGGGCCTCGCAATTCGGCACGCCCAACTATGCAGCGCATGGCGGGTTCTGCTCCGTCAACATGGCGGCTGCGGGGCTCTACACCTTCGGTGGCTCGTTCTGGGAATTCGGAGAGCCGGACTGGAAGCACACTAAGTATTTCCTGCTCTTCGGCGTGGCCGAAGATCATGGCTCCAATCCGATCAAGAAGGGGCTGGGGCAGTTGAAGGCGCGCGGCGCCAAGATCGTCTCGATCAATCCGATCCGGACCGGCTATTCGGCGATCGCCGACGAGTGGATCGGCATCCGCCCGGGAACTGACGGGCTGTTCGTCGGCGCATTGATCCATGAATTGCTGTCGGCCCAGAAGATCGATGGCGAATATTTGGCCCGCTACACCAATTCGCCATGGCTGGTGATCGAAAATCCGGGTGGCGCCGATGACGGCTTGTTTGCCCGCAATGCCCAAGGCTCGGCGCTTGTGTGGGACAGCCACTCGGGCACGCCTATGCCCGCGCTTTCGCCCGACGCTGCACCGAAGCTGATGGGCCGCTACAAGTTGCCCGACGGGCGGCGCGTGGTGACGGCCTTCACCCTCATTGCCGAACGCTTTCTCGACACCGAATGGGCGGCGGACAATGTGGCGGAGCGCTGCGGCGTGCCGGCGGAGACGATCAAACGGATCGCGGCCGAACTGGCGCGCACAGCGTTTGAAGAAGAAATCGCGCTCGATGTTCCGTGGACGGACCATCTGGGCCGCTACCATGAGAAGATGGTGGGCCGTCCCGTTTCGATGCATGCGATGCGCGGCATCTCGGCCCACGCCAATGGCTTCCAGACCTGCCGCACCATTCACTTCCTCCAGATCCTGCTCGGCACCATCGATGTGCCGGGCGGTTTCCGCTACAAGCCGCCATTCCCCAAGCCGCCGCCGCCGGGTGTGAAGCCTGCGGGCAAGCCGGGGCAGGTGAAGCCAAATACGCCGCTGCCGGGGCCGCCACTCGGCTTCGTGACAGCGCCGGAAGATTTGCTGGTGGATGAGCACGGCACACCGCAGCGCCTCGACAAGGCCTATAGCTGGGATGCGCCCTTCGCCGCGCATGGCATGATGCACATGGTCATCACCAATGCCGCGAAGAAAGACCCCTACGGCATCGACGTTCTGTTCATGTACATGGCCAACATGAGCTGGAATTCGGCCATGAACGTGCCGGATACGATCAAGTATCTGACACAGAAGGAAGCAGACGGCAGCTACACCATTCCGAAGATCATCTACTCGGACGCCTATGCCTCGGAAATGGTGCATTACGCCGACCTGATCCTGCCGGACACGACCTACCTTGAACGCTGGGACTGCATCTCGCTGCTCGACCGCCCGATTTCGGAAGCCGATGGCCCGGCGGATTCGATCCGCCAGCCGGTGGTGGAACCGGACCGCGATGTGCGCGCCTTCCAGACAGTGCTGCTCGATCTCGGCACAAGGCTTGGGCTTCCCGGCATGACGCGCACCGACGGAACGCCGAAGTTCCCCGGTGGCTATCCCGACTATCTGGTGAACCATGAACGCGCCCCCGGCATCGGCCCGCTCGCCGGCTTCCGCGGCCCCAATGGGCGCGCGCAGGGGCGCGGCACGCCGAACCCTGAACAGCTGCAGCGCTACATCGAGAACGGCTGCCACTGGTTCTATGAGCTGCCAGAGCACATGCGCTACTATCGCCATGTCAACTGGGCCTATCTCGACTGGGCGACGTTCTTCGGCTTCATCGGCAAGCCAGAGCCTGTGATTCACCAGTTGTATTCCGAGCCTCTCCAGAAGTTCCGCCTCGCGGCGCGCGGCCACGGCAAGGTTCTTCCGCCGACGGAGCATAAGCGGCGTATCGAAAGCTATTTCGACCCGCTTCCCTTCTGGTATCCGCCGTTTGAAGGCGACATGGTATCGGAGACGGAATTCCCCATGCATGCGGTGACGCAGCGGCCCATGGCCATGTATCACTCCTGGGGCTCGCAGAACTCCTGGCTCCGGCAGATCCTCGGGCGCAACTGGCTCTACATGGCGCGCGAGATGGCGGCGAAACTCAAGATTGCCGATGGCGACTGGGTGAGCGTCACCTCGCACCACGGCAAGATCAAGGCGCAGGCGAAGTTGATGGATGGCGTGAACCCCGAAACGGTGTGGACGTGGAATGCCATTGGCAAGCGCTCGGGCGCGTGGAATCTTCAACCGGGCGCCAATGAAGCCAAGGAGGGATTTCTGCTCAATCACCTCATCTCGGAATTGCTGCCGGAGCGCGAAGGCGGCTACCGCTATTCCAACAGCGATCCGGTAACAGGGCAGGCAGCCTGGTATGACCTGCGCGTGCGCGTCGAAAAAGCCGGGGACCAGACAGCCGTCAGCGAACCGCAATTCGCCACGCTGAAGTCACTGGAGGGTGTGTGACATGACATCGCTTCCTCAACCTTCGGCCAAGAAACTCGGCCTCGTCATCGACCTTGATACGTGCGTCGGCTGTCAGGCCTGCGCCACCTCCTGCAAGGAGTGGAACACGCAAGGCTTCTCCGGTCCTCTCACCGATGAGAATCCCTATGGTTCCGACCCATCGGGCGTGTGGCTCAACCGTGTGCACGGCTATGAGGTGAAGGAACAGGGGCAGGCGGATTCCCGCATTGTTCATTTCCCGCGCTCCTGCCTTCATTGCGAAACGCCGGCCTGTGTGACCGTCTGCCCGACGGGGGCGAGCTACAAGCGCGCCGAAGACGGCATCGTGCTGGTGAATCCCGAGACCTGCATCGGCTGCAAGCTGTGTTCCTGGGCATGTCCTTATGGCGCGCGTGAGTATGACCAGTCCCACGGCGTGATGAAGAAGTGCACCTTGTGCGTCGACCGGATCTACAACGAGAATCTGGTTGAGGAGGACCGCCAGCCGGCCTGTGTGAAGGCCTGCCCGACGGGGGCCCGCCACTTCGGTGATCTGGGTGATGCGGACTCCAAGGTGTCAAAGCTTGTCGCGGAACGTGGCGGTTATGATCTCCTTCCCGAGATGGGTTACAAGCCGGTCAACAAATATCTGCCGCCGCGCGCGCGCCGTGACGCGACAACAGTGAAACCCGAGGCGCTGCCAAAGCCTGATGGGTCCGCCTTCGACAGGCTCTTTGTCTGGGCGGACAAGGTGCTCTCCGGCAAGAAATCATCCGCCGCGTCCGTCGTCGACAATTCCGGCAAGCTCGAAGGCTAGCACTGATGCATCCTGCTTATTCCGTCATCCTGTTCACCACGGCCTCGGGTGCCGGCTATGGCCTTCTGGCGCTGCTGGGCCTTGTCGGCTTCAATCACGGCCAGGCCTCGAGCATGGTTTTCGGCATCGTGGCAATGGTGATCGCGCTGGGATTGATAACCATTGGCCTTCTCTCGTCCACCTTCCATCTGGGCCACCCGGAGCGCGCATGGCGCGCTCTGTCGCAGTGGCGGACTTCGTGGCTTTCGCGAGAGGGTGTTGTGGCGGTGCTGACCTATCCTCCGGCGCTGGCCTTCGGGCTCGTCTGGTCTGGCCTCATCGAAGCGCCGCAGTGGATCGCGCCGCTGGGCATCATCACGGCGGCTCTGGCCATCTTCACCGTGGTCTGCACGGGCAAGATCTATTCCACGCTCACCACCATCCGCGCCTGGAACACATCTGTCACCGTGCCGGTCTATGTCTTCTTCGGGCTCGCCACCGGGGCTTGCCTGCTGGCGGCCATCACCTCAATTTTCGGCAATTTCCCGGCGTTTCTTGTCAGCATGTCCGCCATGCTGCTGGTCATCACCATCGGCCTGAAGATGACCTATTGGAAACACATCGATACGGAGCCGCGCAGCTACACGATGGGGGATGCGACAGGCCTTGGCCGTATCGGCGAGGTCAGCCAGTGGGAGCTGCCGCACAGTTCCCTCAACTACGTGCAGAAGGAGATGGGTTATGTCGTGGCGCGCCGCCATGCAACACGGCTGCGCGGCCTCGTGGTGTTTGCGCTGCTCTTCGCTATCGGTTTCCTGCTGCTGTCGCTTGTCGTTCCCTATGCCGCCATTCTCGCGGCGGCCGTGGCGCTGTTCGCCGCCGCCGTGGAACGCTGGCTGTTCTTCGCCGAAGCGCAGCATGTCTCCACGCTCTTCTATGGTGCAAAGTCTGCCTGATGCTTGCGCAGGGCGTTCGCTGGTTCGATGACTGGTTCGCCATCGAGGAGGTAGCTCCCGGCGTCATCGCCATTGGCGAGCCGCGCTTCTATCAGATCAACTGGAACTACCTCATTCTGGGCAACCGCCGCGCGCTGTTGTTCGATACAGGCCCGGGCGTGCGCGATATTTCGCATGTCGTGCGCAAGCTCACGACCTTGCCCGTGACAGCGCTGCCCTCCCACATGCATTTTGACCATACGGGCTGCCTCAGCCGTTTCAGCCATGTAGCAATACCTGATCTTCCTGTGTTGCGCGCCTGCGACAGGGAGGGTTGGCTGATGCCCACCGATGATCTCTATGTCGGCTGGTGGGAGGGGATGACATGGACCCCGGTGAAGATCAGCGACTGGCTGCCGATCGGAACGAAGATCGATCTCGGGGGCAGGGTACTGGACCTCATCCACACGCCGGGCCACTCACCCGACTCGGTTTCGCTGCTGGACAACGCCAACAATCTCTTCTTTGCGGCAGATTTCGTCTACCCCGGCAAGCTCTATGCGCAAATCGACAATTCAGATCTGAAGTCCTATCTGAAGAGCGCTGAAGCGCTGCTGCCACGCCTCAATGAGGGCGTCATCATTTTCTGCGCCCATGGCAGGCCGGATGCCGACAAGCTTCACCGAGCGCCCCGTTTGTCGAAGGTGGATGTGGCCGATCTCGCCGCCAGCCTTGGCAAGCTCAAGGCCAGCGGGCAGCGACCGGCCGCCTGGCCGGTCAATGAGCGGCTGTCGCTTCTCTTGTCGCCGGCATCGTTTGCCTCTTGGCAAGCTCAGGAATAACGATATAAAGAAGTCTTTATATCGTTATTCCTGAGCTTTGAGGAGTCCGCCATGACCCGCCCATCCTTCACCGAAGCGCTTGCCACCCGCCCGTGGCTTCTGGCTGATGGCGCCACTGGAACCAATTACTTCCAGATGGGCCTTGTTTCGGGCGATGCGCCGGAAATGTGGAACTTCGAACACCCGGAGCGCGTGCGCTCGCTGCACCGCCGCTTCATCGAGGCAGGCGCTGACATCGTGCTCACCAATTCCTTTGGCGGCAACCGCCACCGCCTGAAGCTCCACAATGCTCAGGACCAAGTACGTGAGATCAACATCGCCGCTGCGAAGAATGCCCGCGCGGAGGCTGATGCAGCGGGCCGTCCGGTCTATGTCGGAGGCTCTGTCGGGCCGACGGGCGAGCTCATGGAACCCGTCGGCTCCATGAGCCATGAGGAGGCCGTGAAGGCTTTCGCGGAGCAGGCCCTGGCCTTGAAGGAAGGTGGCGCGGACGTGATCTGGATTGAGACCATGTCCTCCGAGGAGGAACTGAAGGCGGCGGTCGAGGGTGCGGCGCAAGCGGGCCTTCCCATCGTCACCACCATGAGCTTCGACACCAACGGCCGCACCATGATGGGCATGACCCCCAAGGCCTTTGGCGCGATCACGGCAGCCCTTCCCACCCAGCCGGTGGCGATCGGCGCCAATTGCGGCGTGGGCGCTTCGGAGCTGGTCGCCACCGTGCTCGGCATTTCGGAAGCGCGCCCCGACACGGCGGTGGTCGCCAAGGGCAATTGCGGCATTCCGCAATATGTCGATGGCCACATCCACTATACCGGCACGCCGGAACTGATGGCGGATTATGCCCGCATTGCGTTTGATGCCGGGGCGAAGATCATTGGCGGGTGCTGCGGCACCAGCCCGGAGCATCTCGCCGCCATGCGCAAGTCGCTTGAGAGCTACAGCAGGGGCGAGCGCCCGAGCCTTGAACTGATCGAGCAGAAGCTGGGGCCGGTGTCGGAACTCGCCAAGGGCCATGACGCTGCAGCGGCGGGTGCAGCGCGCCGTGAGCGCCGCCGGGGCGTTTGAGACGGCCCAGCCGGACTTGCAATTTCCGGAAGAGTAAGTCACCCTTATGATATGAGGGCATATGAAGCGCGACATTACCTGCTGAAGGCCGACTTCCGGTGGGAGAAGATCGCGGACCGCTCTCGCTACCCGTATTCGCTTCCGGCAATCGCTGCATTGCAGGAGATCGCGTTTCATCCGAAGGTGACGTTCCTCGTCGGTGAGAACGGTTCAGGCAAATCGACCCTGATCGAGGCGCTGGCGGTCGCCTGGGGCTTCAACGCCGAGGGTGGATCCAGGAACTTCAACTTCCGCACAGCGGCCTCTCACGCGCCGCTCCATTCTGTGCTGCGGCTGGTCAAAGGCACGAGGCAGGCGCGGGATGGGTTCTTTCTCAGGGCAGAGAGCTATTTCAACGTCGCGACCTATGTCGATGAGCTGGATGGCGGCGTGCAGTCGTATGGCGGCACATCGCTTCACGCCCAGTCACATGGTGAATCCTTCCTCGCCTTGCTGGAGCACCGGCTCGGCGGCCGGGGCTTATACATCTTCGATGAACCTGAAGCGGCACTTTCCCCTGCGCGGCAGATGTCAATGCTGGTCCGCATGCATGATCTCATTGCTGCTGAAAGCCAGTTCATCATCGCGACCCATTCGCCGATCCTGATGGCCTATCCGGATGCCTGGATCTACCAGTTGGGAGCGCATGGTCTGGAACGCGTGGCTTATGAGGATACAGATCACTTAACCGTCACCCGCAATTTCCTCAATCATCACCACAGCGTTCTGCAACAATTGCTGGAAGGCTGACCTTGTGAATTGACACCCGTCAATGAACCTCGCAGGGCAGTGCGGCATTGTCATGCCATGTTTGATGAGGCGTTTCTGAAAGGTGAGACATGGGGCTTTCCCGGAGAACCGGTGGAGCATGTGCAAACCCACGCCGCACACATCTTCCTCATTCGGGACCGCGCCTTCAAGATCAAGAAGGATGTGGTGCTTCCCTATCTCGATTTCTCGGACCGCGAGAAGCGCCGCGCGGTTCTTGAAAATGAACTTGCGATCAACAGGCTTTTTACCCCGGGCATCTATCTCGGTGTGAGCGAGGTGCTTGGAGAGCCGGTGCTCATCATGCGTCGCTTCCCGGCGCAGGCCTTGCTGGACTGGACGATTGCACATGGCGGCGTAAGCCCCGCGCTGGCGGAGAACCTCGCCCGGATGGTGGCGCTGTCACATGACAACGCGCCGCGCTGCGATGTCCGGGGCAATGACATCATGTGCGGGCTGGGCGCACAGCTCTCTGCCGCCTTCATCAATTCGCCTGACATTTTCCACCCTGCCGAGACGTTGGACTTTCACGCCCTGTTCGAAGCGGCCCTGAAGGCCAACAAGGCCTTGCTCAATGAGCGGAGCGGGCGCGGGCTGGTGCGGCGCTGCCATGGCGATATGCATGCAGGCAACATCATCGTGGAACATGGTGTGCCGAAGTTGTTTGACGCCATTGAGTTCAGTGAGAAGATCGCCACCATCGATGTTCTCTATGATCTTGCTTTTCTGCTGATGGACTTGTGGACGCAGGGTGAAGGGCGCGCCGCCAACCGCGTGCTGAATCACTATCTGCACCTGCGCCGCCGTGAGGAGGACCTCTCCGGGCTGGCGCTGCTGCCGATGTTCCTGTCGACACGCGCCGGCGTGCGCGCGCTGGTGACGGCTGATCTCGCGCATGAACTGACACTCAGCCGATCCATGAAACAGCGCAGCCAGGCTATGGACTGGTTCCGTGCCGCAATCGCCTATCTGAAGCCTGCGCCGCCACGGCTGTTGTGTGTCGGAGGACTGTCCGGCACCGGCAAGTCAACGCTGGCCGCGGCGATTGCCCCTGATATTGGCGCGCCACCCGGGGCAATTCATGTGCGCAGCGACATCGAACGCAAGGTTTTGGCAGGGGTCAAGGAAACGGAGCGGCTTTCGGCTGATCACTATTCCCGTGAAGCCTCCTTCCATGTCTATGAGGCGTGTTTCCGGCGAGCTGAAAAGGCGCTTCACGCCGGACATTCCGTGGTGATGGATGCCGTCTTCGCGCGCGCAGACGAGCGGCGGGCGGCGGCGGAGGTTGCCCGGGTCTGCGGGGCCCGGTTCGCGGCGATCTGGCTTGAAGCCCCGCTGGATGTTCTGAAGGCCCGGGTCGGGGCGCGAACCGGTGACGCCTCAGACGCCACACCGGCAGTGGTGGACACGCAATCTGCTTACGATCTCGGCGCCATCGTCTGGCCACGTGCCACTGCCGCCGGAACTCCCGAAGAAACCCTCTCGCGCGTCAGAGAAACTCTTCCGTCTCTGCACGCCGGCCCAGCATGAAGCAATCGGAGACGAGTTGCAGGGGGGCCGCGTCGACATGCGAGCGGCCGGAGGCGAGCAACTCTGCGAAGTGGCGGTAGATCGCCTCATATTCCTGCATCGGTTCCATGATGGTGCGCTGGCCGTTCACATAAAGCTCCGTGCCGCCATTCCGCAGGACCAGCCGCATCCCGTCGGCTGTCTCGACATCGATATTCCAGCTCTGCTCGCCCGTCTGCCGCCAGTCGAGGTCGGCGGTGAGTTGCGCCTCGCCCTCCCATGAGGGCTTGAAGGTGATACCCGCTGCAATCGGCGTTTGCCTGTTGCGGGGCGTTTCGAGAATGCAGGATTGAACGAAGATCGGCTGCGGCAGGATTTTCGTGACGATCGAGAAGGCGTTGATGCCGGGGTCGAACACGCCGAAGCCGCCCGGTTCCCAGATCCACTCCTGCCCCGGGTGCCAATGACGCACATCCTCTTTCCAGCTCACGCGCAGGTGCGTCACTCTCTTGCCTTTCAGCATGTGCTTCGCCTGATCGACTGCGGCATTGTATTGTGAGTGCCAGGTGGTGAAGAGAATCCGCCCAGTTTTTTCCGCATGTTTGGCGATGGCGTCGAGTTCTCCCACCGTTGGCGTCGGTGGTTTTTCCATCAGCACATGAAGCCCGGCATCGAGCGCATCGCGTGCGATGGCGAAGCGTGGCGTGGGCGGCATGCAGAGCGATACGGCGTCAAGCTCGATGCCGCTGGCGAACAGTTCCTTGGCCGTGCTGAAGCTCGGCACGCTGCCATATGGGCCTTTCGAAGATACAATTGCGGCCAGCTCAAACGCCGGGTTTTTCGCCACCACTGGCAGATGCTGGTCCTGTGCGATCTTTCCCAATCCGATGATGCCGAGGCGGTAGGCCATGTCATGCGCTCCTGATCTGGCGGGTGAGGGAGGAAAGCAGGGCGTCGACTTCCGCGTCTGTGTTGTAGTGCGCAAGCCCAACGCGCAGCACGCCACCCTTATCCATCAGCGCCATGCGGGACACCGGTTCGATGGCGTAATTGTGCCCGGACCAGACGAAGATATTGTCGCGCGCGAAGGCCTTGGCCATATCCTGTGGGTGGTGTCCCTCGAGCGTGAAGGACACGGTCGGCACGCGCCGGTGCATGGCATTGGCGGAGGTGATGCCGCGGATGGTGAGGCCCTTGAAGGTCTTGAGGCCCTCGATGAGTTTGAGCGTCAGCTTCTGCTCATAATCCGCCATCGCACCCCAGGCGGAGGCGATGCGCGTCTGGCGGGTTGCGCCCGTGCCGAACTGCTCGAGATATTCGATGGCCCCGAGCGTTCCGGCCATGCCCTCATGGGAGAGGGTTCCGGTTTCAAACTTGTGTGGAAGGTCTTCGCCAGCCGGGCGTACCTTGTAGCCGAATGTCTCCTTCAGCAGGGCCTCCCGCCCCCACAGAATGCCCTGATGCGGCCCGAACCATTTGTAGGCAGAGGAGACGACGATGTCGGCCCCGATGTCCTGAACGTCGATGGCGTAATGCGGGGCATATTGCACGGCATCGAGATAGACGATGGCGCCCGCTGCCCTGGCCTGGGCTGCGAAGCGCTTCACGTCATTGACGCTGCCGGTGCAGTTCGAGGCCATGCCCATGGCAAGGATCTTCGTCTTCTCGCTCAGCACCTTCGACAGCGCGTCGTCCGGGAATTCGTAGGTCCCGGTGTCGAAGTCCATCCAGCGCACGGTCAGGCCGATGTCCTCCGCCAGCAGAAGCCAGGGGGCCACATTGGCATCATGGTCCATGCGCGACAGCACGATCTCATCACCCCGCTTCAGCGATTTGCCGAGGCATCTCGACATGTGCAGCGTCAGGGTCGTCATGTTCTGGCCGAACACGATCTCGGAGGTGGAAGCCGCATTGTAGAAATCCGCGCAGGCCTGGTGCGCGAGGTCCACCAGATCTCCGGCGTCAACGGTGGTCTGGAAATAGCCCCCGAGATTGGCATTCTTCGCGGTGAGGCATTCGACCGTGCGGTCGATGACCTGCTGGGGAACCTGGGTGCCCGCCGGGTTATCGAAATAAACCCGGCTCCGCCCCGCGTCGGTGAGCGACAGGGCCGGGAACTGGCGGCGGGAGGCGGCAACATCGAAGGCAGCTGTCATGGTGAGAAAATCCGGCTCAAACAAGGAGGCGTTACTGATAGCGGGCCTTTCTCCTTGCCTCAACCGTCGCTTTCCGGCATGTGAATGTCGCCTCTTGGCGCAGGGATTTGCGCGTCTGGGGTTAGTTTCGATGATTATGATTTTCCTGTCCGGAGACAGCCGATGAGCGACGATGGTGAACTTGACCTGAACTCCCTCAATGACGAGGAACTGGTCCAGCAGGTCCATGACGACCTGTATGACGGCCTCAAGGAAGAGGTGGAAGCAGCTGTGCACATCTTCCTCGGCCGCGGCTGGGCGCCCTACAAGGTGCTGACCGAGGCCCTCGTCGAAGGCATGCGCATCGTTGGCGTCGACTTCCGTGATGGCATCCTGTTCGTTCCCGAGGTGCTGCTGGCTGCCAACTCCATGAAGGCCGGCATGGCCATCCTCCGCCCGCTGCTGATCGCGTCCGGCGCGCCGCGCCAGGGCAAGATGGTGATCGGCACGGTGAAGGGCGACATCCATGACATCGGCAAGAACCTCGTCGGCATGATGATGGAAGGCGCTGGCTTCGAAGTCGTCGACCTCGGCATCAACAACCCGGTCGAGAAGTATCTGGAAGCCCTTGAAGAGCACAAGCCCGACATCCTCGGCATGTCAGCACTGCTGACCACCACCATGCCCTACATGAAGGTCGTCATCGATACCCTGAAGGAAAAGGGCATGCGGGAAGACTATGTGGTGCTGGTCGGCGGCGCGCCGCTGAATGAGGAGTTCGCCAAGGCCATCGGCGCTGACGCCTACTGCCGTGATGCGGCCGTCGCCGTTGAAACCGCCAAGAGCTATATGGCGCGCCGGCACAACCAGCTCGCGGGCTGATGACGGGAGGGGTCGCCCATGACCCTTGTCAACCTTAAGCCGTCCGACGAATTCGAGTTCAAGCCAGGCCAGGGGAAAGTCCTTCTCCTGGCCTGTGGTGCTTTGGGCCGCGAGATTGTCGATCTCATCGAGCGCAACCGCTGGACAGCCTTTGACCTCCAGTGCCTGCCCGCCAAGTGGCACAATACGCCGGAGAAGATCGTGCCGGCCCTGCGGGCGAAGATCCGCGAGGCGAAGGGGCATTATGCATCGATCTTCGTACTCTATGGCGATTGCGGCACTGGCGGCATGCTCGATGCCTTGCTGGCGGAAGAGGGGGTGGAACGCCTCGAAGGCCCGCATTGCTATGCCTTCTTCTCCGGCAACCCGGAGTTTGAACGTCATGCTGATGAGGACATCACGGCCTTTTTCCTCACCGACTATCTGGCCCGGCATTTCGACAAGCTGATTTGGGAAGGCCTCGGATTGGACCGCCACCCGGAACTTCTGCCGCTTTACTTTGGCAACTATACCAAGATCGTCTTCCTCGCGCAGACGCGTAATGAGGAGTTGGCGGACAAGGCGATGGACGCGGCAAAGCGCCTGGGCCTTGCCTATGAGCACCGCTACACGGGCTATGGCGAGCTGGAGCGCGACTTGAAGGCGCGGGCCTTGTAGGTCGCGGTTTTTTCATCTCCAGTCTCATCATCGCCGGGCTCGAGCCGGCGGACCTTTTGCATTCCGGCAAGAGCATGCCCGGGTCAAGTCCGGGCATGATGCGTGTTTGTCGCTTGCCAGGAGCCTGCGAAGTCAGGCCGCGCCATCATCCTTCAGCCTCAGTCGCTCCGACAAGGCCCAGCGCAGGCTGTGGATCTGATCCAGCAGGTTCAGGATGACGCCAACACCTTCTGTGTTGACGCCCATGTCCTGCTGCAGGTTGCGGATGAGGCTGGCACGGGCCAGATCCGCCTCGGAAAACTCCGGCTCGGCGTCCTGCCCCTGCGGCGCGATCCATTCCTCGCTGATCCAGAGCTGCAAGGTTTCCTGATCCGTCTGGGCGCGATAGAGGAACTCTGTCTTGCTGATGATCATGACTGCATATCCCGGCGCGGATCATAATTCGGCGTCCAGTTGGACAGGAAGGCTTCAAGCCCAGCGTCTGGCGCGGGCGGTGTCATCACCTTGAGCTTGATGAGTTCGTCACCATGGCTGCCATCGCGGCGCGCAACCCCTTTGCCCTTGAGGCGCAGAGTGGAGCCGGTGCTGGAGCCCTTCGGCACCGTTACCATTACCGCACCTGTCGGCGTCGGCGCTTTCACCTTGCCGCCGAGGATGGCCTCCGAGATGGTGACCGGAAGTTCGAGCAGGATGTCATCGCCTTCGCGCGTGAAGAACTTGTGTGGGCGGATCGAGATTTCGACCAGCGCATCGCCGGGGGGGCCTTCACCACGTGAGGGCGCGCCCTTGCCGCGCAGTCGGATCGTCTGGCCATCCTGAATCCCGGACGGAATCGCGACATCCAGCGAGGTGCCGTCCGGCAGCGTGATCCGCTTCGTCGCGCCATTCACCGCGTCCAGGAAATCGACCTCAAGCTGATACAGCCGGTCAGCGCCTGGCGCGCGGCGGGCCTGCTGTTCGCGCCGCCTCAGAAGTTCCGCGAGGAAGTCATCCTCCTGGGCGAAGTCGGCGAAACCGGACGCATTCTGATAGCGTGGGCCTCCCCCCGCGCCACCGGCATTCGCATAGTCCTTGTAATAGCGCTGCTGAGGCCGCTCGGCGCCCGAAGCGTCGATCTCGCCCGCATCGAAGCGGCGGCGCTTTTCGGCGTCCGACAGCAGATCATGGGCTCCTGTCACGTCCTTGAACTTGTCCTCGGCACTCTTGTCGCCGGGGTTCAGGTCAGGATGCAGCTTCTTTGCCAGCTTACGGTAAGCTGAGCGGATTTCATCGGCTGTTGCAGTCTTGGCAACGCCCAGAATTTCATAGGGATCTTTCAATGACACTTCCCCAAACATGATGCCCGGCAGGTGTGGTTCCGGACCGTTCCATACAACCCCAGTTTACCGCGAAAGCTGCCGGGATCACCAGCGGTCCTTGCGGTAACTGCCGCCGGCGATCTCATAATAGTCACCAGCGGTTTCGCAATAGATGTGCCCGGCCAGAACAACGCCCAGGGGGCCGTCAATCGCTCCCGCCGCGATGGAGGTCGTATCACGGCCGTCATACTTCCAGAACAGCACTGAACCGCAGTCCCCGCAGAAGCCGCGCTTTGCCTCATCGCTGGAGCGGTACCATTTGAGGCCGCCAGTGCGGGTGAAAACCAGGTCCTGATCGGCGCATGCTGTTGCGGACATGTAAGTGCCGGTCTGCTTGCGGCATTGCGGGCAATGACACGCGATCACATCCCGCAACGGCCCGTGGATCTCAAAGCTCACCGCGCCGCAGAGGCAGGAACCGGTCTTCATGTGAAGGCCTTGCTGAGGGCGATGATATGCTCAGGCCCCAGCCCGCAGCAGCCGCCGAAGGCGGTGACGCCCTTTTTCTGCCAGTCACGTGATTTCACCACCAGTTCATCGGGCGGGATGATGTCCACGAAGGTCCAGTCCGGCATGGTGAAGTAGCCGCTCTCCGGGTAGGCGCCGATCGGGCCTTTCCAGTACTTGCGGAGAATGTCGATCGCCTCGTCCGTATCATTGGGCGAGGTGTGCATGATGCTGATGACGGCCGGGTTGGTGGCGGAGAGCACGCGGGCCACATCCTCCATCGCCTGATCCTCCCGGCCGAAGCCCGTCAGCCTGCCATCCTTCTGGCGCTCGGCGGAGATGCCGACCCACACGGGAAGTCCCGTCGCCTTGGCAGCATCGATGGCCCACACCGAATAGTCCTGGTCGCGCATCATCTCCATCATGATGAGGTCAACGCCCGCCGCCGCCAGATTATCGGCTTTGCGCTTGAACAGGGCGCGGGCCTGTTGCTCTGGCCATTCCTGCTGCTTCAGCGTCCGGTCGCTCCCGGCCTGCACGGGCCGCATGGTTGACATGGAACCGGCGACCGCCACCTTGTGCCCTTCCGCGGCCCGCTTGGCGATGTCCACGGCGGCGCGGTCGATCACCAGAAGATCATCATCGCGGCCCACGGCGTTGAACAGAAGGGCGGAGGTGGCGAATGTATTGGCGATGATGATGTCCGCCCCCGCCCGGATGTAATCGGCGTGAACCTCTTCGACCACCTGCGGGTGGGAAAGGTTGGCTTCCGCGCACCAGGTGCTGGAGCTCATCGGCACGCCGCGGCGCTGGATGTCGGTGCCCGTGCCGCCGTCAAGGATGATGGTTTCGCCGCGGGCGAGTTTTTCCGCAATATGGCCGTACATGGCTTAAACCTTTTCTCGCGCGGCCAGGAAGGACCGCATGTGGAACTCAGCCTGTGCTGGGGCATAGGCATGGCCTTGTCCCACAGGGCAGGCATGGCGCGCAAGGCAGCCGCGCGTCATACAGGCTTGGCCGTTTTCCGTTCGGAGATGGGCGGCGCAGGCCGGAACATCATAGTTCTGGCCGTCAAAGGCGTTGACCGGGCAGGCCGAGAGGCAGGGCTTTTCCACACAGGCATGGCAGGGGCTTTGCCCGGCATTGTGCGGCGGCAGGTCGAAAACGACAGGGAACAAAAGGGCGGCGCGGTAGGCATGCCACAGCCCGAAGTTGGGGTGAATGTTGAGCCCGAGCGGTGAGACGTGCCCGGCACCGGCCCGCTTGGCCCAGGTGAGGAACGGCCAGGGCGGGTTCATGTCGAAGGGATAGCAGGCTTTCGCGTCAAGATCGGCGGCAAGCCGCTCGACGACGGCTCGCGTCCAGTCGTCCAGCCTGTCACGCGATGGGTCACGTTCGCGGGCGAAGCGGCGGAACATGTCAGGCCCCGCATTGCCGATCAGGATGACGAAGCGGGCGTCATCGGGAACCCCGTCCTCTGGCTGCGGCACAAACCAGCCGAGCGGCGTGAAGGCCGCCCGGCGAACCGCGGTAAGTATGGGGTGTTCCATGGGGTGCCTCGCCAAAAGAGGCCTTCATCCGGCCTTGCGGCCACCTTCTCCCACGCTTGCGTGGGAGAAGGAATTGTCTTTTTTCCTCTCCCGCCCGACGGATGGAAGAGGGTATCCGGCCGGGCGGATGAGGGCTCTGTCAGGGGCCCTGTGTTACGCCCAGCGCGGGTCGCCCGGTTCCATGACGCTGCGCGGCAGCTTGATGTCATGCTTGGCGCGAATCGCCTCATCAATGTGGCGCGGAATATAGTCCGGATAGTAGGTCGACAGGATCTCGCGCTTGCGTGCGGCTGCACGCTCGACGATGTCGGGCTTGCCCGCTTCCACCCATTCCTTGGGGCTCATGCGGTTTGAAACGTCCGGATAGATATACTCCTTCTGCATCAGAGCGAGGGTCTGCTCGTTGCCCAGATAGTGGCCCGGGCCTTCAAGGCAGACATTGGCGATGACGTCGAGCGAGAGCGAATCCTCATTCACTTCGATGCCGCGAACATTGCGGTTGATCGAACCCAGCATGTCATTGTCGATCAGCAGGCTCTCAAGGCAGAAGCCGAGGAGCGAGGCATGCATGCCAGCCGATTCATAGAGCATGTTGATGCCCGTCATGGCCGAGATGCCGGCGGTCACGCCTTTTTCGTAGCCAGCCTGCATGTCCGGCAGCTTGGAGTCGCACATGCCGGCGGCGGAGCCGACGGTGAGATTGTAGAAATGCCCCATCTGGGCGCAGCCCGAGGTGATGAGCGCCTGCTCGCCCGAACCACCCGACATGGCGCCGGTGCGGAGGTCCGACACGAAGGGCCAGGGACCCCAGATCGCAATGGCGCCCGGCACGACGCAGTTGATATAGACGAGGCCCGCAAGGCATTCGGCGACGGCCTGCACCACGGTGCCCGCAAGGGCGGCGGGGGATGTGGCGCCCGCCTGCGCTGCTGAGAGCAGCAGCACCGGCATGCCGCCGCGCGCCGCCGCTTCAAGGCAGCGGCAGGCGTCTTCGGCGAACTTCATTGGCGGCACGACGAAGCAGTTGGACTGCGACACGAAGGGGCGCTCGCGCCACTTTTCCTCACCGCCTGCCACGAAATGCAGGATCTTCAGGCACTCTTCCACATGGGCGGGCTCCACCATGGAGGTGCCAACATGCTTCTGCGTGCCGGCGATGCAGGCATACATGGTGTTGATGTCGAGGTCGTGGCCCGTCACCATGTCGCGCGCCGTCAGCGGACGCTGATAGAAGTGGATGTGCTCGCAGTTATCCACGATGCGGCCGGCGTCATAGAGATCGACCAGAACCGATTCGCGGTAGGTCCGGGTCTCCGGCTCGACGATGTGCACGGCAGCACCGGCGGTGCCGAAATGCACCTTGTTGCCCCAGGGTTCAAGGTCATGCTTGGGGTCACGGCCATGCAGCACGAAGTTGCGCGCGCAGCTTGCCAGCGTATCCTCAACGAGGGCGCGCGGAATGCACAGGCGGCCGTGCGCATTCATCCAGCAGCCCCGGGCCGTCATGGCTTCAACGCAGCTGGGGATCGCCTGCGCGAGGCCGACAGTTTCGAGAAGCTTCAGCGCCGTCTCATGGATGCGCTGCATGTCGCGCTCGCTGAGCGGCTTGTACTGGCCACCCTCCATGCCGGGCCGCACGGCGGCCTCGGCCATGGGAATCGGGCGGGAGCGAAGGGCGCGGCGGGCTTCACGGCCACCACGGCGGCGGGACAGATCTTCAACGGCACTCATGGGTCAACTCCTGATTTGGTTCTATATCGTCTGTTTCCTGCGGTGAGTACAACGGCCTATCTTTCGCCGTGGGGGGAGAAAATTTTTCACCAGTCGAGAGGCCTTTCTGCTAGTTTTGCCTCTTAACCGTTTGAATTCAGCGGTGATAGAAGTAGCAATTCTTTCAGTGGTGAGGAAACTTGGCCAGACGCGACCTGCCTCCATTACGTGCGCTGACCGCCTTTGAGGCGGCGGCAAGGCTCGGCAGCTTCCGGCTGGCCGCGAGCGAACTTGGCATTACACGCTCCGCCGTCAGCCATCAGGTGAAGTCGCTGGAGCAGCGCTTAGGGGTGCAGTTGTTCCGCCGGGACGCGCGGCGCGCCGAACTCACCCAGGCTGGGCACACCTACTTTCCCCCGGTGCGCGAAGCCTTCGACATGGTGGAGGCGCAGACGCGTGCGCTGAAGCCCTCCGCAGCCGACAATGAGCTGACGGTTCAGGTGTATGTCACGGTCGCGCTCAAGTGGCTGATTCCGCGCCTCCATGATTTCGAGCGCCGCTTTCCGGACATGAAGGTGAGGCTTTCCACCTCCTATTTCGACTGGGACTTCGACGAGAAGAATGTGGATGTGGGCTTCATTCTGGCGCGCAACCGTTCGCCTGATCATTATTACCGCACGCTGTTCTCCTCGCTCTTGACCCCCATCTGTTCGCCAGACCTTCTCAAGGGCCCCAATGCGCTGAAGACTCCGGAAGACCTCAAGAAGCACAAGCTTCTGTATGTTTACACGGCGGAAGAAGACTGGCACCTCTGGCTTGAAGAGGCGGGCGTGGAAGGCATCAAGCTCTCCGACCGCCTGGCCTTCGACAGTTACATCCTGGCGCAGGAAGCGGCCATCGAGGGCAGGGGCATCGCCATGACGATCGGCCCCTTCGCAACGGAAGAGATCAAGATGGGCCGCCTCGTGCAGCCCTTCCCGCTCAAGGTGCCGCACCGCCATAACTGGCTGTTCGCCTGCAATGCCGAGCATCGCATGAAACCCAAGATCAAACGCTTCGAGGACTGGCTGGTGAAGCAGATTGCCGCCGACCCCGCCCTCGAACCCTACCGTGAAAAAGGAAAACCGGCGTGAGCATGACCGATACCGACCAGACCCGCAGAACGCGCCGCGAGGGCGGCCGCCGTGGCATCAGCGCAGGGCCCCAGGCGGTGCCACAACTGCCGCGCCGCAAGCTGAAGCGCATGTTTCCGCCGATGGAGATCGTCTCGGCCGATGAACTCGAGTCAATCCACCGCGCCTCTCTGAAAGTGCTCTCTGAAATCGGCATGGATTTCACTCTGCCGGAAGCGCGCGACATGCTCAGAAAAGCCGGCGCCAAGGTTGAAGGCGACCGCGTGCGCTTCGACCCCGCGATGATCGAGGAATTGATCGCCTCGGCCCCGTCCGAGTTCACCTTCCATGCCCGCAACCCGGAGAACAGCCAGCAGATCGGCGGCAACAACATTACCTTCGGTTCAGTGGCGAGCCCGCCCAACTGTTCAGACATGGATGGCGGCCGCCGCACCGGCAACCATGCAGACTACCGCAACTTCGTGAAGCTGGCGCAGTATTTCAACTGCATTGGGTTTCTGGCCGGATACCCGGTGGAGCCGATCGACATCCACGCCTCGGTCCGCCATCTCGAAGCGCTGCGTGACGCGGTGCTCCTCACCGACAAGCCGTTCCACGCTTACTCGCTCGGCACCGAGCGCATCCG
The DNA here is from genome assembly GCA_040383265.1 of Hyphomicrobiales bacterium. Taxonomy (GTDB): domain Bacteria; phylum Pseudomonadota; class Alphaproteobacteria; order Rhizobiales; family Aestuariivirgaceae; genus Aestuariivirga. Next base: position 682 of record JBEIDW010000031.1, on the reverse strand, counting down.
CGACGGTATCGAGATTGCCCGCATTGCGCGCGGCATTTCAGCGGACCAGATGGAGAAGGAGCCCTCGCTCTTCACCATCATCAACACCAACTCGCCGCTGAAGCTCGATACGCCGATGCTGCAGGGTATTCTTGAAATGTCCTCGCGCAATCAAATCGTCTGCATCACGCCCTTCACCTTGGCGGGCGCCATGGCGCCGGTCACGGTGGCGGGTGCATTGGTGGAACAGAATGCCGAGGCACTCGCCGGTATCGCCTTCACGCAGTTGGTGCGCAAGGGCGCGCCGGTCATTTATGGTGGCTTCACCTCGAACGTTGACATGAAGTCGGGTGCGCCTGCATTCGGCACGCCGGAATACATGAAGTCCACGGTCGTCGGCGGGCAACTGGCGCGGCGCTACAAGGTGCCGTTCCGCACCTCCAACACCTGTGCGGCGAACACAGTCGATGTGCAGGCGGCTTATGAGAGCGTGTTCTCGCTCTGGGGCCTCACCATGGGCGGCGGCAATCTCATCATGCATGGGGCGGGCTGGCTGGAGGGCGGGCTGGTGGCGAGCTTCGAGAAATTCATTCTCGACTGCGACCTGATCCAGATGGTGAGTGAATTCATGCAGCCGTTGGAGACGACAGAAGACGCGCTGGGCGTGGAGGCGATCCGCGAGGTGGGCCCCGGCGGCCATTTC
>JBEIDW010000030.1:0-25408 GCA_040383265.1 Hyphomicrobiales bacterium | reverse complement strand
GCCGCCATGCACGAAGGCCGGGTTTTTCTCGAGGGTCTGCACGAGGTTGGGCTGCAGCGCGTCCTTCAGCAGCACCACCATGGCGCCCGGCGCCTTGAGGTCCTTGGCGAGCACCGGCGACTTGTCCTTCTTGTAGCCGATGACGATCTGGCCGAGGCGGCGCTCGAGATCGGCGATCGAGGTCGAGAGGCAGAGGATGGCCATGATCTCGGAGGCGACCGTGATGTCGAAGCCGGCCTCGCGCGGATAGCCGTTGGCGACACCGCCGAGCGAGCAGACGATCTCGCGCAGCGCGCGGTCGTTCATGTCCATCACGCGGCGCCAGGCGACGCGGCGGGTGTCGATGCCCAGTTCGTTGCCCCAGTAGATGTGATTGTCGATCATCGCGGAGAGCAAGTTGTGCGCCGAGGTAATGGCGTGGAAGTCACCCGTGAAGTGCAGGTTGATGTCTTCCATCGGCACGATCTGGGCATAGCCGCCGCCAGCGGCGCCACCCTTCATGCCGAAGCAGGGGCCGAGCGAGGGTTCGCGCAGCGCCACCATGGCCTTCTTGCCAATGCGGTTGAGGCCATCGCCCAGGCCCACCGTGGTGGTGGTCTTGCCTTCGCCGGCCGGCGTCGGGTTGATGGCGGTGACGAGGATCAGCTTGCCGTCCTTCTTGGACTTCAACCCGTCGATGTAGGAGAGTGCAACCTTGGCCTTGGTGTGGCCATACGGGATCAGGTCCTTCTCCGGAATGCCAAGACCCTTGCCGATTTCCATGATCGGCTTCATCTTTGCCTCGCGGGCAATCTCGATATCGCTCTTCACCGTGGACATTCCATACTCCCTTGAGGTGGATTTTCGTGAATTGAGTGGTTTACCTATAGTAAAAATACATTACTGTCAGGAAATGTCGATGGATTCCTTTAGATGAGGCGGCACGGGCCAGCAAGGCCGCCTTTCGCCAAGTGTCTTGCTACAGGGTTGTGGCGCATGCGATGCCTTTTGCGACATGTCCCGGATGTTTTTGTCCACACGCCACCGCCAATCTGCCAGATGACAGTTTCAGGATTTTGACAATGCGCAGCTTTGACCGCCCCGGCCGTTCCACAGCCTTTGGCGCCAGGGGAATGGCGGCAACCTCAGCGCCGCTCGCCACGCTTGCGGCCATTGACACACTGCGGGCCGGCGGAAACGCGGCGGATGCCGCCGTCGTCGCGTCGGCCGTTCTTTGCGTGGTGGAACCAGCCATGACAGGAATCGGCGGTGACTGCTTCGCCCTCATCGGTACGCCGGACGGAAAGGTGACGGGCCTCAACGCCAGCGGCCGGGCAGCCCGCGCGGCGGATGCCGGTTGGCTGAGGCGCTCCGGCCTCACCAGCATTGCGCCACGCTCCATCCATGCCATCACGGTGCCGGGTGCCATTGACGGCTGGGACAGGCTGCTGAAAAAGCACGGCACGATGGATCTGGGGGAAGCCCTGAAACCAGCCATCACGCTGGCGGAAGACGGCGTTCCGGTGACGCCGCGCGTGGCCTTCGACTGGCCGGAGGATGCGCCCGCATTGGCCGCTGATGAAGGCGGCCGGCGGCATTATCTGAAAGAGGGCCGCACGCCGCTGGTGGGTGAAACCATGACCTATCCGGCGCTGGCTGCAACGCTGAAGACCATCGCCCGCGAGGGAGCCGGGGCCTTCTACACTGGCGGAATCGCCGAGGACATCATCCGCACCGTGCGGGCGAAAGGCTCGCTCCTCACCATGGAGGACATGGAGGCGCATGAATCGCTCTGGGTGAAACCCATCTCCACCGCCTTCATGGGCCATGAAATCCTGGAGATTCCACCATCCGGACAAGGCATCACCGCGCTCATCGCGATCAACATCCTGTCGCAGATCGGGCTCTCACGCCATGCGCCGGATTCGACGGAACGCCACCACCTCGAGATCGAGGCGATGAAACTCGCCTGGGAACTGAGGAACCGCCACATCGCCGATCCGGACCACGCGGAAGTCCCGGTGGATGAATTGCTGAGCCCAAGGACCGCTGAAAGGCTTGCCGCCATGATCGACATGCGGCGGGCGCTCGACATCGAAACCAGCATGCGCCAGTCCGACACAATCTATCTGAGCGTGGTGGACGAGAAGCGGCTTGCCGTATCCTTCATCAACTCCGTCTACTGGGGGTTCGGCTCCTGCGTGGTGACGGAGAAGACAGGGATCGCGCTGCAGAACCGCGGCGCCTGCTTCGTGACGGACCCCGCGCACCCCAATTGCATCGCGCCCGGAAAACGCCCGCTGCACACCATCATTCCTGCGATGGTGAAGAAGGATGGCCTGGTCGACATGAGCTATGGCGTGATGGGCGGAGACTACCAGCCCATGGGCCACATGACGGTGGCCGTGAACCGTTACGTCTACGGCATGGACCCGCAGGAGGCGATCGACTGGGCGCGCTATTTCCCGAAAGCCGGGAAGGTACAGGTGGAAAGCGGCGTGCCCGCGCCGGTGCGGGAGGGCCTCGCCGCAAAGGGCCATGTGATGGAGACGCCGCCGGAGCCTCTGGGCGGCGGACAGGCCATCGCCATTGACCACGAGCGCGGCATGCTCATCGGCGGATCAGACCCGCGCAAGGATGGCTTCGCATTAGGATATTGAACCAGCCTGTTAAGGATTGGTTTCACCATCTTTCTTAAACTCGTTTCCCTTGAAGGCGGGAGCGCGGAGGCATTTTGGGCGAGCGGCAGCACGGCGGCGGATCGGACGGCGGACGGCGGCAAGCCGGGCCCGGCCACACCGCGCTTCTGGCGATCGAGGCCGCGGGGCTTGCCGCCTATCGCTGGACGATTGCCACGGATGAACTCATCTGGTCGCCACATGCTTCAGAGGTGCTGGGGGTTGATACCGCACAGGTGAACACGGGCCGCCTGTTTGCCTCCTTCCTTGACCCCGACAACCTGACCAGCCGCTATGAAAGCGTGATGCGCGGCGGCGAGGCAGATGGCGGGAGCGGTGTTGCCTTCGAAATTGAATATCGTTTCCGGCCCGCAGGCCGCGGCAGCCGCGCCAGCCTATGGCTCGAAGACAAGGGCCGCTGGTTCGCGGGCAGCGATGGCAGGCCCGCCGAGGTCTTGGGCGTTGTCCGCCGCATCGACGAGCGCCAGAAGCGTGACGAGCATCTGAGCTTTCTTGGCAATTGTGACCCGCTGACCGGCATGATGAACCGTGGCCGCATGATGGAGGCCTTGGGAGGCGCCATGCTGGCGGCGGGCCGTGAGGGCTCTTCCTGCGCCTTTCTCGTTGCGGCCATCAACAATCTATCCGTCGTCAACGAGGCCTATGGCTTTGAGGTGGCAGATGAGGTGATCGTCACCATGGGCCGCAGGCTGCAGCGCGTCGTCCGCGCCGGAGATGCGGTGGCGCGCTATTCAGGGTCCAAGTTCGGCATTGTGCTGAACCACTGCTCACCCGAGGAACTGCCGGTTGCGGCGGAACGCTTCCTCTCGGTGGCGCGCGAAAGCGTGATTGAGACGGGCCACGGCCCGGTGTGGGCATTGCTCTCGATCGGCGCCGTCATTTTGCCCCGACACGCGAAAGACCCGGGCACCGCCATCGCCCGCGCCGAGGAAGCGCTGAGCGAGGCGCGCAGGCACCCGGCTGATGATGTCGTGATCTACAAGCCTTCGGAGCAGCGGCAGAGCCAGCGGTCCGGCAATGCCCACAATGCCCATGAAATCGTGCGCTGCCTGAAGGAGGGACGATTCCAGTTGGCCTTCCAGCCGGTGGTCGACGCGGCAACGGGTCAGCCCGATTTTCATGAAGCCCTGCTGCGCATGCGGGCACCCGACGGCAGCACCGTTGCCGCAGGCCATCTCATCCCCATCGCCGAAAAGCTGGGCCTTGTCCGCCTGATCGACCGCGAGGTGGTTCAGATGGCGCTGGGCGTGCTGGGCCGCCACCGCGAGGCGCGGCTTTCCCTCAACATTTCCGGGACCACGGCCACTGACCCGCGCTGGTACCCGCAGATCATCGCGCTGCTGTCGGGCCACAAGGCCCTGACGCCTCGGCTCACGGTCGAAATCACGGAGACGGTTGCGCTGGGCGACATGCGCGCCACCACACGCTTTGTGGAACAGTTGAAGGAACTCAAGATCAAGGTAGCGATCGACGACTTCGGCGCGGGCTTCACCTCGTTCCGCCATCTCCGCGCCATTCCCGTCGACATCCTGAAACTGGACGGGAGCTTCTGTGAAGGGCTCTCCCAGAACCCCGACAACCAATACTACGTGCGCTCGCTCGTCGCGCTCGCGCATAATTTCGGAATCCGCACGGTCGCCGAATGGGTAGAGACGGCCGAAGATGCCGCCCTGCTGAAGGACTGGGGTGTGGACATGATGCAGGGCAGGTTGTTCGGCATGGCGGACCTCGCCCCGCCATGGCCCGAAACAGGGGCGGAGAGCGCCTTGCCACCCCCGGCCGAGGAGACAGTCGCGGCGTTCGAGCAGGGGTTGGAGGGCGAATTGGCGAAATTGCGCCATGCCATCACGCTGCTCGATCATGCCTTTTCAAGCCGCACCGGGGTAACCGCGCAGGCCGAACCAAGCCTTGCCGATTTGGTGAGCGATACGGCCCGCGCCAAAGCGCGCTGACCGCGGCCGTTACTTGTTCGCGAGCGTGTCGATCTTCTGCTGCATGGCGGCCAGCTGTTCCTTCAGCGCCTGCAGGTCATCCTTCGGGGCGGCGGCTGAGGAAGCGCCCGGCGGCCTGCCCGGTGCCGGCGCACCAGGCACAGCAGAGCCCATGGCAGCGGCGAAGGGGTTGAACACCTTCATCGCATCGCTGAACATCGCCATGTTGCGCTGGGCATGGTCCTGCATGGCCTTGAAGGCGTCACCACCCCAGGCATCCATCATCTGGGCACGGAACTTCTCCTGTTCCTTGCCGAGGTTCTCGAGCGAGAATTCGAGGAAGCCGGGCACGAAGGCCTGCATGGAATCGCCATAAAAGCGGATGAGCTGGCGGAGGAAATTGATGGGCAGCAGATTGACGCCCTTGTTCTCTTCCTCAAAAATGATCTGGGTCAGGACGGAGCGGGTGATGTCCTCGCCCGTCTTGGCGTCGTAAACCAGAAAATCGGTGCCGGCCTTCACCATGGTGGAGAGATCGTCGAGCGTCACATAGGTGCTGGTCGCGGTATTGTAGAGCCGCCGGTTGGCGTATTTCTTGATAACCACGGCGCTCTGCGGTGCTGCCTTCTCTTCACTCACCCGGTGTCCTCCATGGGCTTTGGCCCCTGCCCCTCCGGTTAACCCGGCTTTTCAGGCCCTCTGATGAAAAAAGATTGCTCTCTGCACTGCACAATTGCAAGCGCAAAAAATTTCCGCACTGCAGGCGTTCAAGACCTATGTCGCATTGCACACATGATGGTATGAACGCCATATACGGACGCAATAAACACCAATGGAGGCATTCATGGCCGGTTCTGGAAATGGGATTGTCATCGTTTCGGCGGCGCGCACGCCGGTAGGTTCTTTCAACGGCTCCCTGGCAAGTGTGCCGGCTTCCTACCTTGGAACGGTGGCCCTCAAGGCCGCCATGGAACGCGCCCGTCTGGAGGGTGCGGACATTGACGAGGTGATCCTCGGCCAGGTTCTGGCCGCCGGTCAGGGCCAGAACCCGGCCCGTCAGGCCTCCATCAACGCCGGCGTTCCGCAGGAAAGCCCGGCCTGGGGCATGAACCAGCTGTGTGGCTCCGGCCTTCGCGCCGTGGCGCTCGGCATGCAGCAGATCGCCTCCGGCGATGCGCGCATCGTGGCCGCAGGCGGCATGGAGAGCATGAGCAAGGCCCCGCATGTGGCGCATCTTCGCGACGGCGTGAAGATGGGCGACTGGGCGATGATCGACACCATGATCAAGGACGGCCTGTGGGACGCCTTCAACGGCTACCATATGGGAACAACCGCCGAGAACGTCGCCCGCCAGTGGCAGATCACCCGGGACATGCAGGATGAGTTCGCAGTGAAGAGCCAGAACAAGGCGGAAGCAGCCCAGGCTGCCGGCAAGTTCAAGGACGAGATCGCCCCTGTCACCATCTCCACCCGCAAGGGTGACGTGGTCGTCGACCAGGATGAATATATCAAGAAGGGCGTGACGCTCGAATCCGTCGCAAAGCTGAAGCCCGCCTTCGCCAAGGACGGCTCGGTGACCGCCGCCAACGCGTCGGGCATCAATGACGGCGCAGCCGTCGTGATCATGATGAGCGAAGCGGAAGCCGCAAAGCGTGGCCTTACGCCGCTTGCCCGCATCGCCTCCTGGGCCTCCGTCGGTGTCGATCCCGCCATCATGGGCTCCGGCCCCATCCCCGCCTCGCGTGCAGCGCTCAAGAAGGCCGGCTGGAAGGCCGAGGACCTCGACCTCGTCGAGGCCAACGAGGCCTTCGCGGCGCAGGCCTGTGCCGTCAACAAGGACATGGGCTGGAACCCTGACATCGTGAACGTCAACGGTGGCGCCATCGCCATCGGCCACCCGATCGGCGCATCGGGCGCGCGCGTGCTCAACACGCTGCTGTTCGAAATGAACCGCCGCGATGCGAAGAAAGGCCTTGCCACGCTGTGCATCGGCGGCGGCATGGGCGTTGCCATGTGCGTCGAGCGGTAAGACGACAGCTTCGCTGACGCTTCCCCTTCCATTGCTCTCCCCCACCGGGGGAGAGGACCACACAAGTTAAAACAATCATTCGAGGAGACATCAATGGGACGTGTAGCAGTCGTAACGGGTGGCAGCCGCGGCATTGGCGCGGCGATTTCCAAGGCGCTGAAGGCAGCGGGCTACACGGTGGCCGCAAACTATGCCGGCAATGACGAGGCCGCCGCCAAGTTCAAGGCGGAAACGGGCATTCCCGTCTACAAGTGGGACGTTTCGAATTATGAGGCCTGTGCGGCTGGCCTGAAGCAGGTGGAAACCGATCTAGGCCCTGTGGAAGTGCTGGTGAACAATGCCGGCATCACGCGGGACGCCATGTTCCACAAGATGACCCCGCAGCAGTGGAATGAGGTCATCAACACCAACCTCAACTCGCTGTTCAACATGACTCAGCCCATCTGGGGCGGCATGCGCGACAGGAGCTTCGGCCGCGTGATCTGCATCTCCTCCATCAACGGCCAGAAGGGCCAGATGGGCCAAGCCAATTATTCTGCCGCCAAGGCGGGTGACATCGGCTTCGTCAAAGCGCTGGCCCAGGAAGGTGCGGCCAAGGGCATCACCGTCAACGCCATTTGCCCGGGCTACATCGGCACCGAAATGGTGAAGGCCATCGCACAGGACGTGCTCGAAAAGCGCATTCTGCCGCTGATCCCCGTCGGCCGCCTGGGCGAACCCGAAGAAATCGCGCGCGCTGTGCTGTTCCTGGCCTCTGATGACGCGGGCTTTATCACCGGTTCCACCATTTCCGCCAATGGCGGACAGTACATGATGTAAGTCAAAGACACGCCAGCACGGCCGACGAAAACAATGCCCGCGCTTGACGCGGGCATTTTCTTTTATGAAAGGAAGGCATGGAACTGGCCGGGAAGGACCTGACTTGCGAACGCGGGGGGCGGATTGTCTTCCGCAATGTCGCGCTGTCGTTGAAGCCCGGCCAGCTGATGCAGCTGACGGGGCCGAACGGCTCCGGCAAGTCCTCCCTTCTCCGCCTCATTGCCGGGCTGAACGAAACGCAGTCGGGCAGCATCGTGCTCGTGGGTGGCTCCGGCGATCTCACCATCGGCCAGCAGGCGCATTACATCGCCCATCAGGAAGCCGTGAAGGCGGCGTTGTCCGTGTTCGAGAACCTCGATTTCTGGCGTGGCTTTCTTGGCGGCGGCGATGTCGATGAGGCACTGGAGGCCTTCGACCTCACACGGCTCTCCTCCTACCCCGCAGGGCTTCTCTCCGCCGGACAGAAGCGCCGCCTGGCGCTGGCCCGCCTCGTTCTCGTTCCGCGCGTGCTGTGGCTGCTGGATGAACCGACCGTCGGGCTTGATACAGCATCCCTCACCCGCCTCGCGGCGGTGATGGAGGCGCAACTGGCGCGCGGCGGCATGATCATCGCCGCCACCCATGTGCCGCTGGGCCGCGAGCCGGATGTCCGGCTTGATCTCGGGGGGCGGCCATGAAGCTGATCCTTGCGCTGATCCGCCGCGACCTGTCCTTGAGCTTTCGCCAGAGCGGCGGGGTTGGTACGGCCCTGGGCTTCTTCCTCACCGTTGTGGTATTGCTGCCCATCGGGATCGGGCCGGACCAGGCGCTGCTGGGCCGCATCGCCCCCGGCGCCTTGTGGATCTCGCTCCTGCTCTCCGTGCTGCTCTCGGCCGACCGGATCTACCAACAGGATTATGAGGATGGCTCGCTCGACATCATGACGATGGGGCCCGTTCCCTTCGAGATGGTGGCGCTGGCGAAATCGGTGGCGCACTGGCTGTCCACCAGCCTGCCGCTGGCGATTGCCGCCCCCCTGCTCGGCTTCCTGGTAAACCTCGATCCGGTGGACATCCTGCCATTGAGCCTCGCCATGGCGCTGGGGTCCATCGCGCTGTCGATGCTGGCCTCGATTGGCGCCGCCGTTACGGTCGGCTTGCGGCGGGGCGGGCTGCTCGTGTCCATTCTGGTGCTGCCGCTCTATGTGCCAGTGCTGATCTTCGGGCTCTCAGCCTCGCAGGGCAATGCCACGCCGGGCCTCACCACGGCCTCGCTGCTGATCCTGGCGGCCATTGCGCTTGTCAGCCTCGTCGTTTCACCCTTCGCCTCGGCTGCGGCATTGAAGTCCTACCTCAAGTGATGGCGCTCCCGTAAAAGGCTTCCCATGCAATATCTTGCCAACCCGACCCGGTTCCTGAAAATCGCCAATGCGGTGCTGCCTTACGTCTGGGCCGTCACCATCGCGCTCTTCGCCGTCGGACTTTATGGCGCGCTCGTGGTTTCGCCTGCCGACTACCAGCAGGGCGAAACGGTGCGCATCATGTATGTCCATGTTCCCGCCGCCTGGATGGCCCTGCTCGTTTACTCGGTGATGGCGCTCGCCAGCGCCATTGCGGTGATTTTCCGCCACCCGCTGGCGGATGTTGCCGCGAAAACAGCGGCTCCCATCGGGGCCGTGTTCTGCTTCCTGTCGCTCGCCACGGGCTCGCTGTGGGGCAAGCCCATGTGGGGCGCATGGTGGGTGTGGGATGCCCGGCTCACCTCCATGTTCGTTCTGATGCTGCTCTATGTAGGCTATATGGCGATCTGGTCCGCCATCGAGGAGCCGCACCGCGCCGCCATGGTGGCGCGCATCGTGGCACTTGTCGGCTTCGTCAATGTGCCCATCGTGAAGTTCTCGGTCGACTGGTGGAATTCGCTGCACCAGCCAGCCAGCGTGTTCCGCATGGACGGGCCGACCATCGACGCGTCTATGCTGTGGCCGCTGCTTGTCATGGCTCTCGCCTATTCCTTTCTGTTCCTGGCGCTTCACCTCGTGTCGATCCGCGCCGAAATCGCGGCCCGAAAGATCCGCCAGATCCACATCGCAGAGATCGGAGAACGCTGATGGATTTTTCCGCCAACCATATTGGTTTCGTCATCGCCTCCTACGGGCTGACCTTCATCTGCCTCGCGGTACTCATCCTCTCCATCCTGATGAAAGACCGGCGGCTGCGCGCCGAGGCCCTGCGCCTTGATGCCCAACGCAAGGGAGCCCGCACATGAGCAACCGCGAGGACGCACCCCAGCGCGCCCGCCTGTGGGTGGTGCTGATCCCCATCATCTTCTTCGCCGCGCTGGCGGGGCTGTTCTGGAAGGGACTTTCGGGAAATCCGTCGGAAATTCCGTCAGTGCTCATCAACAAGCCGGTACCGGATTTCGTGCTCGACCCGATCCCTGACCTCAATGTGCCGGGATTCGCCACGGCGGACCTCGAGAAGGGGAAGGTCTCGGTGGTCAATGTCTGGGCCTCCTGGTGCGTGCCCTGCCGGGTGGAGCACCCGCTCCTGACCGAACTCGCCAAGCGCCCGGACATCACGCTGTACGGCCTCAACTACAAGGACGAGCCGGAGAATGCCAAGCGCTTTCTCGGCACCCTGGGCCAGCCCTTCGCCGCCGTGGGCGCGGACCGCGCTGGCCGCACGTCGGTGGATTTCGGCGTCTATGGCGTTCCGGAGACCTTCGTGATCGATGGCGAGGGAACCATCCGCTACAAGCACATCGGACCGCTGACACCTGAAGCGATCACCGGAGCACTCGCCACCGAAATCGAGAAGGCGAAGGCACCACTGCCCAAAACCGGCAGCTGAGCCGCAACAGGTCTGCCGTTACTCTCTTCATGGCCGGGCTCGACCCGGCCAGCCTTCTGGCGGTAGTAAAAACGATGCTCGGGTCAAGCCCGGGCATGGTGCGGTTCAGTGGTCAGCCCGCGCCTCAGGCCCGCTTGCGGCTCTTGATCTTGCGGGCAGGCTTCGGCGGCTCCTTCTCCTCGACACGGTCCATCTCGGCAGCGAGCACAGCGAGATTGTCGAGGAAGGACTTGCGGTCCGCAGAGGGGATAAGCGAGAGCAGTTGCTTGTCCACCTCGTCAGCACCCGGCTGGGCCATCTTCAGCATCTTCTTGCCGATGGCGGTGATGCGGATGGCATTGGTGCGGCCATCGTCCTTGGTGCGCTTCCTCTGGAGGTAGCCCTGCGCCAGAAGGCGCGCCACCAGATCGGCCAGCGTCGAGCGGTCGATACCAGTGAGCTTCACCAGTTCCGTCTGGCTCTTGCCGTCATTCGCGTCAACGGCGAGCAAAACGGTGAACTGCCGGTGGGTGAGGCCTGACTTGCCTACCTCGCCCATATAGATGAGGTTCGAATACTGCGCTGCCCGCTTCAACAGGTGCGACGGTGAACGCGAGAATTGCTTCACGTCCTTCGTTGTTGTCATACGCCCCTTCTCCTACCCGCAGCCCGGCGTCTTGCGCTGCCGGTGCCTGCGAAAACTCTTGTGCCGTTTCCGGCCGCTTCTGCTCAACAGCTTTAGGGAGATACCTTCTCCCTCGAAGCCGCGCACAACTAGCGGCTCGGATTTGACGCTGCAAGCAAAAAGCGGTGAAAAAATTCAATGGATGCTCTTTGCCCGAAACCGAGTTAAGATGATCCGCACACAGATTTCAACACTTGACAAGCGATGAACAGTAAGACTCAGAACAACGGCTTCCGGCGGGAAATTCCGGCCGGCGACACCCATGAGCGCGATGTCTGCGCCACCTGCGGCTTCATCAATTACGTGAACCCAAAGATCGTGACAGGCGCAATCGTGCGGCATGAAGGCAAGATACTCTTTTGCCGCCGCGCCATCGAACCGCGTATCGGTTTCTGGACCTTGCCCGCAGGCTACATGGAGGTGGGAGAAACCACAGAACAAGCCGCGATGCGCGAAGCGCATGAAGAAGCCAATGCGAGAATCGTCATCGACAGGCTGCTCGCCGTCTACACGATTCCGCGCATTGCGCAGGTACAGATCATGTATCTGGCGCATCTTGAAACGCCGGACTTCTCAGCAGGCCCCGAGAGCCTTGAAGTGATGCTGGCTGGCTGGGACGAGATCCCATGGGAGGACCTGGCCTTCCCTTCGGTGCGCTGGGCGCTGGAGCAGTATCGCAGCATCGAAGGCATGGCGGATTTCGCGCCCTTCACGAACCCGCCAGGCGAATTGGGCAATCCGAATCCCTATTGAGCGTCTGCCTTGTCGTCCTCGATCATGTGCTTCGACATGAAGGGCGCATTGGCGAAGGCGAAGATCAGCGTGATTGGCAGCAGGCCGAAGACCTTGAAGTTCACCCATGTGTCGGTCGAAGTGTTACGCCAGACGATCTCATTCAGAACGGCAAGTGCAAGGAAGAAAACACCCCAACGGATCGACAGGGTACGCCAGGCCTGTTCCGTGAGCTTCACCGCCTCGCCCATGATGAGCTTCAGATAGCTGCGCCCCATGGCCACGCCGGCCAGCAAGACCGCGCCGAACAGCGCATTGATGAGCGTGACCTTCACCTTGATGAAGAGATCGCTGTGGAGCCACAGGGTAAGGGCGCCAAACAGCGCGACGAAGACAGCGGACACGAGCGGCACCATGGCGAGCTTGCGCGTCATCACCCAGGACGCGATAAGCGACACGGCGGTTGCCGCCATGAAGATGCCGGTCCCCCAGAAGATGCCAGCCTTCCAGTTGGCGATGAAGAAGGCAACCAGCGGCCCCATCTCGATGAGGAGCTTGAGGCCCTGCCCCATCTTCGGGCTGGATGTCGAACTCATTTTTCCTCCAATCCGGCAATGGCGCGCGCAAAGCCTTCTGCCTCAAAAGGCTGAAGATCCTCGATCGACTCGCCAACGCCGATAGCATGAACCGGCAATTTGAACTTTTCCGCAATGGCGACGAGAATGCCGCCGCGCGCCGTGCCATCAAGCTTTGTCATGATGAGGCCGGTGACGCCCGCGACCTTGGTGAAAATCTCCGCCTGCGCCATGGCGTTCTGGCCGGTGGTTGCATCCAGCACCAGCAGCACCGCATGGGGGGCTGCCTCGTCCTGCTTCTTGATGACGCGCACGATCTTGTCGAGCTCGTCCATCAGATATTGCTTGTTCTGGAGACGGCCCGCCGTATCGATGAACAGGATGTCGGCACCATCTTCCTTCGCTTGCCGGATGGCGTCGAAGGCGAGGCCAGAGGCATCCGCCCCGGTGGGACGCGACATGACTTTCGCCCCGATGCGGCCACCCCAAACATTGAGCTGTTCGATTGCAGCGGCGCGGAACGTATCGCAGGCGGCAAACATCACGCTGTGCCCCTCGCGCCTGGCAATGGCGCCGAGCTTGCCGATGGTGGTCGTTTTCCCAGCGCCATTGACGCCGACGACAAGGATGATGAAGGGCTTCTCTTTGCCGAAGTTGAACGGCACCTCGACAGGCTTCAGCACCTTGGTCACCTCGGCCGCGAGGATCTGCTTCACCTCTTCCGGGTCGATCTCCTTGTCATAGCGGCCGGTAGCGACAGCATTGACGATGCGCTCTGCCATGGGCAGCCCCAGATCGGCCTGCAGCAGCACGTCTTCCAGGTCCTGCAGCGTTGCCTTGTCGAGCTTCTTCTTGGTGAAGATCGCAGAAATGGACCCGGTGATGGACCGCGAGGACTTGGAGAGCCCTTCGCTGAGGCGGGAGAACCAGCCTCGGCGTACGGGCTCAGGCTCCGGCGTTGGCTCAGGCTGCGGCTCCGGTTCGGGGCCATCGCTGGGCTGGGGTTCTGGCTCCGGCATCGCAAGCGGCACATCAACAGCAAGGGCTGGGCCATCCAGAGACGGCAGTTGCTCCTCGGCCGCAGGCGGCGGGGCCTGCTCCTCTGGCTTGGAGGAGGAACGGTTGAACAGCTTCCGGAAGAAACTCATGCGGCCAGCCTTGCCTCAAGATGGGACGCACCGCGCCCCGTGACCTGTGCCATGACGATGGCACCCGGCGCCATGCGGCTTTGAAACTTCACCTGGGCGAAATGCTCCGTCCGGCCCATCGCTTCGGTTTCAACGAGAACCTGGCGTGTGGCCCCCACCTCGCTGCTGAGGAATTGATCGAGCCGCGCGTCGCCCTTCTGGCGCAGCAGCGCGGCGCGCGCCTTGATGATGTGCTTCTCCAGCTGCGGCATGCGCGCGGCGGGCGTGCCGGGCCGCGATGAGTAGGGGAAGACGTGCAGATAGGTGAGCCCGCATTCATCGACGATCTTCAACGAATTCTCGAACATCGCGTCGGTTTCGGTGGGGAAGCCCGCGATGATGTCCGCGCCGAACACGATGCCGGGGCGCCTGGCGCGCAATTCACTGCAGAATGCAATCGAGTCCTCACGCGCGTGACGGCGCTTCATGCGCTTCAGGATCATGTTGTCGCCCGCCTGCAGCGACAGATGGATATGCGGCATGACGCGCTCTTCACCCGCGATGACGTCCATCAGCTCCGGATCGGCCTCGATGGAATCGATGGACGAAAGACGGAGGCGTTTCACATCCGGCACCATGCGCAGTATGCGCGAGACAAGGCTTCCAAGCTTCGGCTGGCCGTCAAGATCAGCGCCCCAGGACGTGAGGTCCACGCCCGTCAGCACGACTTCGGAATAGCCGGAAGCCGCGAGGCGGCGCACCTGCTCCACCACATCCTGTGGTGCAATCGAGCGCGAGTTTCCGCGGCCGAAGGGGATGATGCAGAAGGTGCAGCGATGGTCGCAGCCATTCTGCACCTGCACGAAGGCGCGGGTACGTTCCTTCAAGCCGTCAATCAGTTGCGGCCTCGCCTCCTTCACCGACATGATGTCGGAGACGGACACACGCTCGTTGGCACCACGCCGCCAGCTTTCCGCTTTGAGCTTTTCCTCATTGCCCAGCACGCGCGAGACTTCGGGCATTCCCGCGAACATCTCAGGCTCTGTCTGCGCCGCGCAGCCCGTCACGATGATCTCGGCGTCCGGGTTTTCGGCCCGGGCCTTGCGGATCGCCTGCCGCGCCTGGCGGGTTGCTTCCGCCGTGACCGCGCACGTGTTGAACACGATGGTGTTGGTGGCCCCAGCCTTTTCAGCATGGTTGCGCATCACCTCGGTTTCGTAGGTGTTGAGGCGGCAGCCAAAGGTGCGAAAGTCAGGCCCGGCCATGATCACACCGCAAGATGCGGCGGAAGGTCGCCTTCAAATTCATATTCGACCGGGCCTGTCATGATGACATGGCCATCGCTTTCGCGGATCGCCATGAAGAGATCGCCTCCGGGAAGCGTGATGGTGGCCTTGTTGTTGAACTTCCTCAGGCGGAAGCCCGCGGCCATCACGGCGCAGGCGGCGGTGCCGCAGGCCTTTGTCAACCCCGCGCCGCGCTCCCACACCCTGATCACCGCATGATCCGGCGAGTCGACGCGCGCCAGCGTGATGTTGGCGCGCTTTGGGAACAGCGGGTGATGCTCCAGCATCGGGCCAACCTTGGCGAGATCCACCACATCGAGATCCTTCACCCAGAAAATGCAATGCGGATTGCCAACATTGACGACAGCGGGCGAATGGATCAGCGGCTTTTCGGTGGGGCCGACCGACAGCTCGATATAGCGCGTATCGGCAAATCTCTCCGAGAGCGGAATATCCTGCCAGCCGAAACGGGGCGCACCCATGTCGACGGTCACGAGCTTCTCGCCACCCTTTTCAGCCACCAGATAGCCGCCCTTGGTATCAATGGTGGCGCGGGCGGATTTCTTCTCGTCGAATAGAATATCGGCGATGCAGCGCGTGGCGTTGCCGCAGCTTTCGACCTCTGAACCTTCATTGTTCCAGATACGCATGGTCACGTCCGCGCGTGTCGAAGGCTCCAGCACGATCAACTGGTCACAGCCGATGCCGGTCTTGCGGTCGGCGATGGCGCGGGCCTTCGCCTCATCCATGGGCATGGGTGTCTTGCGCGCATCGAACACGACAAAGTCGTTTCCGAGCCCGTTCATCTTGCGGAAATGGCGCGCTGATGCCTCAGTCATGGCGGGCCTTATATGGGAAAAGCGAGGGGGATTGCTAGATGGGTGAAGGGTGATAGCTTGGCCGCACCGAAAGGCGGGAGAGGCAAAAATGGCGGCACGCGACTTCACGAGCGAACTGGTGGGCTCCTTTTCGGAAGGTTCCAACGGCAATCCGACGGTAGCCATGGTCGAGGCCGCCTTCCGCCACCACGGCCTCAACTGGCGCTACATCAATTGCGAGGTGCCACCCGACAGGCTGGCGGACGCCGTGAAAGGTGCCCGCGCCATGGGCTGGCGGGGCTTCAACCTGTCGATCCCTCATAAGGTGAGCGTGATCCAGCATCTGGACGGGCTGGGTGAAAGTGCCGCCATCATGGGGGCCGTCAATTGCGCGGTGAACCGGGACGGCAAGCTGATCGGCGAGAATACCGACGGCAAGGGCTTCCTCAAGTCACTGAAAGAGGTGGTGGACCCGAAGGGCAAGTCCATCGTGATGTTTGGCGCAGGCGGCGCTGCGCGGGCCATTGGCGTGGAACTGGCGCTGGCGGGGGCCAAGTCCATGACGGTCGTCAACCGCTCGGCCGCGCGTGGCGCGCCACTGGTGCAACTCCTGAACGACAAGACAAAAATGCCGGCGAAGTTGGTGACGTGGCCCAAGGCCTATGCGATCCCGGAAGGCACCGACATCGTGGTCAATGCCACTTCAATCGGGTTGGGCAACGGTGATGAGCCGCTCGACATCGATGTCACATCCCTGAAGCCCGGCATGGTGGTGGCGGATGTGATCGTCGACCCGCCGGACACCCGCTTCCTGCGGGATGCCAAGGCCCAAGGCTGCACCACGCTTGACGGGCTGGGCATGCTGATCAACCAGGGCGTGATCGGGGTGAAGTACTGGACGGGGACCGACGCCGACCCAAGGGCGATGCGGCGGGAACTTGAGGCGATTTTCGGGGGGTGACCGCTTGATGCGTCATGCCAGCGAAGGCTGGCATCCAGCCTGGGGCCGCTAAAGCGGGACTCCGGCCTTCGCCGGAGTGGCAGCAAACGGGGAGGCTACAACCGCCCGATCTCCTCATCCTCGCAGGTCAGGCCGCAGTCGCTCAGCGCATCCTCCAGAAACTCGGAAAGTAGAGGTAAACCAAGGAGATAGTCGGCGGTGCGGTCATTGTAGGCGGCAGAAGCCTGGGTGCGGGCCTCGTCCCACTCGCCGATTTCGAAATCGCCGCGCCCAAGCCATGTCAGGGCCACGAGGTCGATCTGCTGGTCCTCGTCCATCGCCTCGACGAACGCGCTGATTTCCCGCGCCACGGGGTCATTGGCGCGGGCCTCCAGCACGCTGACCATCCGGTCATCCGAGGCGTTGGAACCGGGGCTTGGCATGGTCGCCACATCCTTCACCTCGAACTGGCGGGCCTTGGCGATGATGAAGCAGACCTGCTCGATCGAGACGCTGAGTTCAATGTCGGGTGTTTGCGAGGACAGCATGGAATATCCCCTCCTGATCAATTGGGGAAAACGCCGCAGCAGCCACCGGGGTTTCGGCTGCCCGTGAAATTTGACTTCTGCCCCCGTTTCCCCTATTTCCGGCCCATCACACGACGGCTTGAACGTCTTCAGGCGGTCTCACACATGGGGTTTTGACATTCCCGGGGGGTGAGGCGGCCATCATCCGGCAGCGCGTTGCGCCCCCGGGTGTGAATTGCGTTTGGGCTAGAGGACATGGAACATGTTTGACACCTTAAGCGACCGCCTGTCGGGCATATTGGACAAGATCACCGGACGCGGTGCTCTTTCCGATGCCGATGTCGAGGACGCACTCCGCGAAGTGCGCCGGGCGCTGCTCGAGGCTGACGTGGCGCTTGAGGTGGTGAGAACCTTCACCGACACGGTGCGGGAAAAGGCCGTTGGCGCCGAGATCGTCAAATCCGTGAAGCCCGGCCAGATGGTCGTGAAGATCGTTCATGACGCGATGGTGGAGACGCTGGGCGGGTCGGAAGGCTCTGCCCTCAACTTGCGCGCCTCGCCGCCCGTTGCCATTCTCATGGTGGGCTTGCAGGGCTCCGGCAAGACGACGACAACCGCCAAGATCGCCAAGCGCCTGACCGAGCGCGACAAGCGCCGCGTGCTGATGGCCTCCCTCGATACCCGCCGCCCCGCGGCGCAGGAGCAGTTGGCCATTCTCGGCAAGCAGGTGCACGTCGACACACTGCAGATCGTTCCGGGCCAGCAGCCAGTCGAGATCGCAAAGCGCGCCATGTCGGAAGCCCGCAAGGGCGGCTATGACGTCGTGATGCTCGACACGGCAGGCCGCCTTGCCATTGACGAGGAACTCCTCGCCGAGGCGGCGTCCGTGCGCGACATCGTCAAACCGAATGAAACCCTGCTGGTGGCCGATGCGCTGACCGGTCAGGATGCCGTGAACCTCGCGCGCGCCTTCGATGAGAAGATTGGCGTGTCCGGCATCGTGCTGACCCGCATCGATGGCGATGGCCGTGGCGGCGCGGCGCTTTCGATGCGCGCCGTGACCGGCAAGCCCATCAAGCTGATGGGCACGGGCGAAAAGCTCGATGGGCTTGAAGACTTCCACCCCGAGCGTATCGCCGGCCGCATCCTCGGCATGGGCGACGTCGTCTCGCTGGTCGAGAAGGCAGCACTCAACATCGACCAGGAGAAGGCCAAGAAGATCGCCGAGCGCATGAAGAAGGGCGCTTTCGATCTTGATGACCTGGCCGACCAGTTGAAGCAGCTTCAGAAACTGGGCGGCATGGGCGGCGTGATGAACCTGCTGCCCGGCATGGGCAAGATCAAGAAGCAGATGGAAGGCCTCGACCTCGACAACAAGGTATTGAAGCGGCAGATGGCCATCATCGGCTCGATGACGGCTTATGAGCGCCGCAACCCCAAGGTGATGGACGCCAAGCGCAAGAAGCGCGTGGCTGCGGGTTCCGGCACCAAGGTGGAGGAGATCAACCGTCTGCTGAAGATGCACCTGCAGATGGCGGGCATGATGAAGCAGATGGGCCAGGGCAAGGGCATGTTCGGCAAGATGTTTGGCGGCAAGGGCGCGCCGGACGCGGCCGAGCTGGAACGCATGCAGGCGGAACTCGCCAATCTCGATCCCAACGCGCTGCCCGAAGAGATGAAAGAGATGATGAAGGGCGGTTCGCTGCCGTCGATGCCGGGGCTTCCCGGTCTTGGCGGCGGCAAGCTTCCGGGCCTCGGTGGATTGCCGGGCTTGGGGGGTGGGGCGCCATTCAAGGGTTTGCCGGGTTTCGGCAAAAAGAAGTAACTTAATCAGTATACGGATATCAAAGGAGATAACCCATGGCCGTTAAGATGAGACTTGCCCGCGCTGGCAGCAAGAAGCGCCCCTACTACCACATCGTGATCGCCGATGCGGCCGCCCCGCGTGATGGCAAGTTCATCGACGTGGTCGGCGCATTCAACCCGATGCTGGCGAAGGATGACGCCAACCGCGTGAAGCTCGACACCGAGAAGGCCGCTGCCTGGCTGAAGAAGGGCGCGCAGGCCACCGACCGCGTGCTGCGCTTCCTCGACAAGGCCGGCCTCGCCAAGCGCGAAGCCCGCAACAACCCGGAAAAGGCCCAGCCCGGCAAGAAGCGCCAGGAGCGTGAAAAGGCCGCCGCGGCGGCTGCCGCCAACGGCTGAGACGGCTGAGGCTCTTGATACCCGTCTCCCGTCCGCAGGATGGAAGACGTGAAAGGGAAAGCCGTGAAACGCGATTTGGTGCTCGTCGGCGTCATCACAGCCGCGCATGGCATTCGGGGCGAGGTGAAACTGAAAAGCTTCACCGCCGACCCGAAAGCGATCGCCTCCTATTCGCCGCTCGAAACGGCGCGGGGGCAAAAGCTCGAGATCGCGAAGCTCCGCCTTCAGAAGGATGGCTTCATCGCCATCCTGAAAGGCATCACGGATCGCAATGCCGCGGAAGCCTTGCGGGGCACGGAACTTTTCGTAGCCCGCGACAGGCTTCCCGTCACAGAGGATGACGAGGTCTACATCCATGACCTCATCGGTCTTCCTGTTCACCTCTCCGATGGCTCGCGTCTGGGAGAGATCGTCGATGTCGTGGACTATGGCGCAGGCGACCTGATCGATGTGAGGATCGAAGGCCGGAAAGACACGGTGCTCATCCCCTTTGCCAACAGCTATGTGCTGGGGGCCGACGGGGAAAAGATCGTGGTGGATCTGCCCGAGGGCTACCTCGACGTGGACGAGGCGCCATGAGCTTCAAAGCCACCATCCTGACGCTGTTCCCGGAGATGTTCCCGGGTTCGCTCGGCCACTCGCTGGCGGGGCGTGCGCTGGAACAGGGGATCTGGTCGCTGGAGGCGCGCGACATTCGCAACGTCGCCACCGACCGGCATCGGACGGTGGACGACCACCCCGCAGGCGGAGGCGCCGGAATGGTGCTGAAGCCTGATGTGCTGGCGGCGGCCATCGACGCCGCCCCGCATGCGGGTCCGAGATTGCTGATGAGCCCGCGCGGCCAGCCCCTCACCCAGGGGTTCGTGCGAGAACTGGCGCAGGGGCCGGGATGCCTGATCGTCTGCGGCCGTTTCGAGGGCGTGGACGAGCGGGTGATCGAGCGGCGAGGCCTCCGAGAGGTGTCAATCGGGGATTACATCCTCTCCGGTGGTGAACCGGCGGCGCTGGTACTACTCGATGCGGTGGTAAGGCTGCTTCCCGGTGTGATGGGGAGCCACACGTCGGGTGAGGAAGAAAGCTTCGAGGGAGGCCTTCTGGAGCACCCGCACTACACCAAGCCTAACATCTGGGAAGGTGTTGAGATTCCGGGGGTTTTGCTCTCAGGCGACCACAAGGCGATTGCCCGGTGGAAGCAGGAGCGGCGGGAAGCCCTGACAAAAGCCAGACGGCCCGATTTGTGGCAAGCCCACGAGTCGGGAAAGATTTGATTTTGAACCGGGTTGAGGGTATAGGCCCACAACCGTTTAAGGAAGACACTCAATGGATATCATCGCTCAGCTCGAAAAAGAGCAGGCTGCAGTTGTGGCCGCCCAGCGCGCCGTGCCGGAATTCGGCCCGGGCGACACCGTTATCGTCAATGTGAAGGTCAAGGAAGGCGAGCGTTCGCGCGTGCAGGCCTATGAGGGGGTGTGCATTGCCCGTTCCGGCGGCGGCCTGAACGAGAACTTCACAGTCCGCAAGATGTCCTACGGCGAAGGCGTGGAGCGCGTGTTCCCGGTCTACTCGCCGATGATCGACTCGATCAAGGTGGTGCGCCGTGGCGCTGTCCGCCGCGCCAAGCTCTATTACCTGCGCGGCCGCACCGGCAAGTCTGCCCGTATCGCCGAGAAGCAGCGCGCCGTCGGCCTCGCGGCTGACAAGTCCGCCGACTGAGATAATCAGAACACGTCTGTGATCTGACACAGGGGACCGGAGAAATCCGGTCCTTTTTTCGTTGGGCTTGGGGCCGGCGACTGACATCAAACAATCAATCATGCCCGCTGCCGCAATCGCCATTGTCTCAACAGGGCCGGGCATGATGAGGGAGAACGATGTGGGGCGCAGCGTCGGTTCCGATGGGCGGCTCAGCACCCTATCCCTGCTGCTCGGCCTCGCGGTTTCGCACCACGGTGACGGAGCACGGCGCCTCCGCCGCCACCTTGCCCGACACGCTACCCAGAAGCTTGCGCATCGTGGAATTGGCGCGCGCACCCATCACGAGATGGTCAACATTGTTGACGCGGGCATAATCGAGAATCGTATCCGCCGGATCTATCGCTTCAAGAACGTGAAAGGTGATGCGTCCCTGCGCCAGCTTCATCGGCCGGGCCCAGTCCTTGAGATCGACGAGGCGCTGCACGTGCTTGTTGTTGCCATCCTCGTCCAGCGTCTGGTCCATGGCGATGCGGTTGAGCTTCAGCACATTCAGGACAGCGAGGCGCGCATCCGGTGAGCGCTCGAGGATACGCAGCGCCGTACGCCTCAATTTGTCAGCAAGCTCGGGCGTCATGTCGTCGAGGTTCACCGCAACGGTGACGATGGGCGCATCCGATACCTCAGCCCCACGCTCCGGCGGGGTGTCGATAAGGCTCATGTGCGGTTCGCCCTTGCGCTTCAGGACCGCAAAAAACCCATCCTTTTCCATCTTCGTGGCGCGCGCCGTCAGCACAAGCTGATCCGGATGCCGGAGATCATGCGCAAGCTGCGCGGCGGTAGGGTAGCGTCGGCCAGCCTTCACCTCAAGGCAGCGCAGCACGATTTCCTGAAACCATGGCGGTACGGCGGAGTTCAGCTTGCGTGGCGGCACGGGATCGCGCCAGAGACGCTGCTTCAAACCTTTCAGCTTGAGGGGGTCGCCGAAGGGCCTGATCCCGGTGACGAAGAAATAAAGAAGGCAGCCGAGGGAGAAGATGTCGCTTCTGGGATCGCTGCGGATGCCCATTACCTGCTCCGGCGCCATGTAGGGTGCTGTGCCATAGGGCAGGCGGAATTCCTCCTGCAGCAGATCCGGCAGCTCACGGTGATGAGCGAGGCCATAGTCCACCAGCACGGCTTCACCGGTGGGGCGGAACATGATGTTGGATGGCTTGAGATCAAGATGCACCACCCCCTGCGCGTGTAGCGCCACCAGCGCATCGGCAATGCGGGCGCCGAGCTCCGCGACCTTCTCCACCGGCAGCGGCAGGTTCTTCAATTGCGGAAGCAGAGTTTCGCCGGAGAGTTTCTCCATCACGATGAAGGGCTGCACGGCGAAATCGCCATTCGCGATGTGACGCGGCACATGTGGACCCTTCAGGCGCGGCATGATCATCTGCTCCATCTCGAAGCTGACAATTGCTGCAGGGTCTTCACCTTCGTAAACCACCGGCGTCTTCATCAGGAATTGCGCGCCATCCGCTGCGCGCGTGACGCTCCACAAATGCGCCATGCCGCCAGTGTGGGTCAGCGCATCGATTGTGAACCCGTCGATGACGGTTCCGATATTCAACCTGGCCTTGACCACTTAGCGGCCCTCCAACAATCGCGCCGCCAGGGAATCGGGCAACCCGAGTGCCCGGATGCGCTGCGACACGCTTTCAACATCATAGGGCGCGCGGTGATAGGTGAGGCTTCGGGCTGACGTGTCATGGACGGCAAAGGACGCAGCTGGATTGCCATCTCGCGGCTGTCCGGTCGAGCCGACGACAGCCAGCCACCTGCGGTGCGCGAGAAGCGGCACGGCCACATCCTGCACTGGCGCATGGCTGATCATCTTGCCGGTAGCCGACAGGCAATAGACGGCAGGCACATGCGCGTGGCCACAGAAGGTCAGCATAGCGTCGCAGCCCGACAAGCTGGCGCGGGCTGTTTCGGCATCCGTCACGTAATGCCAGGCAGAGGGATCGGAGGCATCGGCATGCACGTAGAGCGCATCACCCGATCGGACCTCAAAAGGGAGCGCCGCGAGAAAGGATTTCGAGGTCTCGCTCAACTGCTGGCGCGTCCAGGCGATAGCCTGCGCCGCAGCGCTGTTCATGTCCCGTGTGGGCTTGAGCACAGCCATGTCATGATTACCAAGGACTGCGATGGCACCGGCCTCAGCCAATGACCGGACCCGGTTGATGACGGCCTCGGGATCAGGGCCGTAGCCAACGAAATCACCAAGGAAAACAAGCCGCGACGCCTGGAGCCGCGCGACCGCCGCCAGGCAGGCTTCTAGCGCAGGCAGGTTCGCATGGACATCTGAGATCAGGGCGATCCGCATGGCGCATACTTCATCACAGTGGCGCTGTGCGCGGAACATCGACCTTAGTCAGACGCGGCAAGCAGCCCCTTATTGTGTTTGTCCGGAGGCTTGATAAAACCGCACAAAACAACAGGAACCTCCGCATGGACATTTCAGCGCTGATGGTGGCGCAATTCACCGACATCTTCCGCCTTGGCCTGCTCGCGGGCCTCATTTACACGACCGAACGCACCCGCCAGCAAACAGGCGTGCTTCTGCCGCTGGTGGCTGGGGTGGTGTTCGTCGCTGTCATCATTCCGGCCACCATGCCGCAGCGTGACGTGTCTCTCTGGGATGCAACCATCACAGGGCTGTTCGTCAACGCTGTGATTGTGGCTGTGTTCTGGCTGGCCTGGCAGGGCTTTTCAAAAGTAAAGCGCACCTGAAATGCAAGCGGGCCGGGGAAACCCCGGCCCGCCGCGTATCGTGACAGTTACTTGATCAGCGCCGCATGTCGTCGGCGAAGATATCCTTCTTCTGGGTACCGCCCGGCACGAAGATCGTACCGATCACCACCGTCATCAGGGCGATGACGATCGCGTACCACAGGCCAGCGTAAATGTTGCCAGACTGAGCGGAGATCGCGAAGGCGGTGGCGGGCATCAGGCCACCGAACCAGCCGTTGCCGATATGGTATGGCAGCGACAGGCCGGAGTAGCGGATGCGCGTCGGATAGAGTTCGACAAGCATCGCCGCGATCGGACCATACACCATCGTCACGAGGATGATGAGGTAGGTGAGGATCGCAATGATTGCCAGCTTCTGCGAGGTGAAGATGTCGAAGAAGTTGGACGCCTTGGCAACCGTTGTGTTGTCAGCCGCCACCAGCGGGTAACCGGCCGCCTTGAGGGCTTCGTTGAGCGCCTTTTCGAAGCCGGACTTGACGCCCTTCTCCTTGTCGAGCGCAGCCTGGGCCGCATCGATGGCGGCCTGGTCCGTGCCGGACTTGGCAGTGGCCAGCGCTTCCGTCGCAGCCTTGATGGCGGCGGCGTTGGCGGCGGCGTTGAAGGACGGGACGACCGTGTCGCCGACCTTGATCTCGGCAACGCTGCCAGCCGGGCCGGGGACCGTTTCATAGTTCACCGAAGTGCGCTGCAACTGGGCCTTGGCCACGTCGCAGGAGTTGGTGAACTTGAGCGTGCCCGTCGGGTTGAACTGGAACGAGCAATCGGCCGGGTCGGCGGTGACGACCACCTTGGTCTGCTGAGCGGCATAGAGCGCCGGGTTCGAAACCTTGGTGAGGGTGTTGAACACCCACATGTAGGTCACGGCGGCGATCAGGCAGCCCGCCAGGATGATCGGCTTGCGGCCGATACGGTCCGAGAGTGCGCCGAAGAACAGGAAGCCACCGGTACCGAGGATCAGCGACCAGGCCACAAGGACGTTGGCCGTGAAGCTGTCGAGCCTGATGACGTTCTGCAGGAAGAACAGCGCGTAGAACTGGCCGGTGTACCAGACAACGGCCTGGCCCGCGACGAGGCCCAGGAGGGCGATCACCGCGATCTTGCCATTGCGCCAGTTGCCGAAGGCTTCGCGCAACGGTGCCTTGGACGCCGAACCCTCTTCCTTCATCTTCTTGAAGGCAGGCGATTCGTTCATCTGCAGGCGGATGTAGAGCGAGATCAGCAGCAGGAAGATGGAACCCAGGAACGGAATGCGCCAGCCCCAGGCATTGAAGGCCTTGATCATCACCGGGCTGCCGTCGGCATTCAGCACCGCGGCACCTGCCGCGTCGAGAACCGCCGTTTCCGGATAGTTGCCGTTCACATAGCCCTGTACCACCAGGATGACGATCAGCGACAACAACAGGCCGAGGGTGGCCGTGGTCTGGATGAAGGAGGTGTAGTAGCCGCGCCGGTTGGCCGGAGCGTGCTCGGCCACATAGATGGCCGCGCCGCCATATTCACCGCCAAGCGCCAGACCCTGCGCCATGCGCAGCACGATCAGGATGATCGGCGCTGCGGCGCCCCAGGTGTTGTAGTTGGGAAGCAGGCCGACGAGGAAGGTCGAAATGCCCATGATCAGGATGGTCATGAGGAAGGTGTACTTGCGGCCGACGAGGTCGCCCAACATGCCGAAGAACAAGGCGCCGAGCGGGCGCACGATGAAGCCTGCGGCGAAGGCCAGAAGTGCGAAGACGTTACGCGTTGCTTCCGGGAATGCGG
>JBEIDW010000029.1:0-25534 GCA_040383265.1 Hyphomicrobiales bacterium | reverse complement strand
TCAGCGCGGATTCGATCTGGCCCTTGTCGGACAGGCGGCGCATGCCCTTCTGCTCGGCGCGGTTGGTCGGCACCTTGAGGCGCAGCTTTTCCTTCTCGAAATCCACGATGTAGAGTTCGAGCTTGGCGCCGGCGATTTCCTGTTCCTCGATCTGCATGATCTTGCCAACGCCATGGGCGGGGTAGACCACGAGTTCATGAACCTTGAACACCAGCTTGCGTGGCGCAGGAGGGGGAGCGGCAGGCGCTGCGGCAGGCTTCGCCGCCTGTGGGGCCGGTGCCGGGGCAGCGACCGCCTTGGGGGCTGCGGCGGCAGGCGCCACGGCCTTGGGGGCAGCGGATTTCGTGGCAACCGGCTTCGCTGCCACCGGCTTGGGCGCCGGAGCGGCGGCTGCCGGCTTGACGGCTTGCGCCTTCTTGGGCTCAACGATGGGCTTCGCCTTGGCCGGCTTGACGGCAGCCTTGGTTGCCTGGGCCGGCTTGGCCGGCTTGGCGGCGGTCGACTTGGCAACGGGCTTTGCGGCAGGCTTCGCAGCCACAGGCTTCGTGGCGGCAGGCTTGGTCGCTTTCGCGGCTGCAGGTTTCGCGGAGGGCTTGGCGGCTGCCGCAGGTTTCGCGGAGGGCTTGGCGGCTGCCGCAGGTTTCGCGAAGGGCTTGGCGGCTGCCGCAGGCTTCGCCTTGGCGGCTGCAACCGGCTTCGAGGTCTTCTTGGGCGCTGATTTGGCCTTGGCCTTCGCTGCAGGCTTTTTCGCCGCTGCGGCCTTTGTCTTTGATTTCGTCATAATCTGTCCTTCGCCCTTTGCCCAAATCTCGTTATGGAATATGCGCCGGTTGCGGCAAACGGGAGAAGGTTTGAAACAGCCGGGGGCTGCACAATGTGCCTCTTCGTTCTCTTCCCGTGTTCGGCGTCAGTGCAAGTCCACCGGAATGGCGCCCGAGGGGCCGTTCAAGTCAGATGGATTGCCAACGCCAATGTGAAAGAACCGGAATGCTACGGCCCGGTTTCGCTCATCCAACTCGGTTTACATACTCATCGTGGCCTAAATACCACAAGTTTAAGCATTTTTAAAGCCCGGCATGTCCGTGTACGGCGGATTCTTGCGCCGCACACGGATGAATCTTGGGGAAAAGGTTAATTCGCACAAGGTCCTCGCATGCCCGGATTGCGCCAGCGGCATGCAGCCATGGGCTCAATCGCCCTCGCCTGGAGCGGCAGAGAAGTATTTCTCCAATTTGCCTTCCACGCCGTCAAATTCCTTGGCGTCGGCCGGCGCATCCTTCTTGGTGGTGATGTTCGGCCACTTCGCCGCATACTCGGTATTGAGTTTCAGCCAGGATTCGAGGCCCGGTTCAGTATCGGGCTTGATGGCTTCGGCCGGGCATTCCGGCTCGCAGACGCCGCAGTCGATGCATTCGTCGGGATGGATGACGAGCATGTTCTCGCCCTCGTAGAAGCAATCCACGGGGCAAACTTCCACGCAGTCCATGTACTTGCACTTAATGCAGTTTTCGGTGACGATGTAGGTCATGGAGGCTCAACCGTTCTTTATTCCGAACGGTTCTGTAGCAAGTTCTGTCAGGCCTTGCATCTCTTTTTACGCCGTTTCGCTGCGCCCGGCGGACATGCCAGCCTCATCATAGAGCAGGCGGGCGGCCTCTGCAGGGCCGCGCCGCTGTGCCAGCCCCGAAATCCTCAGAACACGCACGCGGGCATGGAGGACGATGGTCAGCACGTCGCCGCAGGCAACGGCGTGCCCCGGCTTCAGCGTCTTTTGGCCATTGATGCGGACATGGCCGGCTTCGACGAGGCAGGCTGCGTCCTCCCGCGTTTTCACCACCCGGGCGAACCACAGCCACTTGTCGAGGCGCAGGCGGCCACCGGCCTGTTCGTCAGTTGCCGCCAAGCTTTGCCTTGAGCGCGCCCAGGACGGCGAAGGGGGAATCCGGGTCGATGGGCTTCTCGGGGCGGGGTTTCCGCTCTTCGATGGCGGGCTTGCGGTCATCCCGATGGGGCTTGCGGTCTTTCCGGTCACCGCGCGCTTCGTGGCCATTGCTGCGCTCGTCGCGGCGGGGGCTACCCTTGCCGTGGCGGTGCGGGCGGCCGCCTTCGCGGCGCTGCTCGCCCTCGGGCTTGTCGCCGCCTTCAGGCTTGCCTTCGCTGCGGGGCTGTTGCGGGCGGCGGTTCTGCTGTGGCTGGCGCTCCTGGCGGTGGCGGAAGGGGCCGGTGTCCTTGGGCCACCAGACCTCGATTTCCACCTCTTCCATCGGTACGTCCGGTGAAGCGGCGGCGGCTCCGGCTTCGGCGACGGCCTCGGCCGGCATATCGCCTTCGGCAGTGGGCGTTGCAGGTGCCGGCGGCACCTCCACCGGCGTGGCCGGCACTTCAACCGGGGTTGCCGGCTCAGCCGGCGGCTCGGCTGGAGCGGGTGTCACCGGTTCCGGCTGTTGTGGCAGTTCTTCAGGCGCGGCAGGCGGTGGCGTTTCGGCGGGCACGTTGCCGGGCAGTTCCTGCGGGGTGCCGGGTGCAGCCGCCACGGGCCGCTTCACCTTCTTCTTCTGCATGCGGTAGTCGAGGCTGCGGAGAATGCCCAGAAAATCCTCTCCCGAGCAGCCGACGAGCGACATCATGTCCGGCACCACGGTGAAGCCGCCGCCTTCGACCGAGCCGGAAGGCCGCGGCTCTTCGGCGAAGCGCGCGCGCCAGAACACCCGGTCGCGGATCACATCGGCCAACCGCTCCAGCATGTCGATGCGCACCACGCGCGAGCCGCAAATGCGATAGCCGCACACGCCGTAGAAGCCCTTGGGTGTGGAGCGGTCGAAATTGGCGGAGGTCAGACCCTGGCCGGGCGGCTGGGGCAGTGCGGTGGGATCGAGCTTCCCGTCCTTCTGCAGGGCGAGTGCCCAGAGCAGCAGGCGAAGTTCGGTCGGCGCGGGCTTGAGGAGGGCTGGTACATAAACGTTGAAGGCTCCGAAGCGTGCGCCAAACCCGCGCAACTTGGCCCGGTCTTCCTGGCTCAGGCCTTTCACTTCTTCCGTCACCGTGTCACGCGGGAGAACGCCCAGCGTCTCGACGAGGCGGTAGGCGATGCCGCGAGAGATGCCTTCCAGGCCTTCGCCCTCTTCGAGCTTGACCAGCGGTTCGAGAATGGTGGCGATGTGGCGGTCGGTGAATTTCTGCAGCCGCGCCTGAACCTCTTCGCGCTCCGAGCCCGAAAGCTGGTCGCCAGCGATCACGCTGGCGCGCGGCTTCAGCAGCGTCGCGCCTGGCTCCAGCCGGCCAACCGGCGCGTGATGCCAGATGATCTGCCCGTCACGCGTCAGCTTCAGGTCCGTGTCGGATGAGGCGGACACCGCCTGGGCGCGCGCCGTGATCTCGGCAGCGACGGCCGACATGGCGGCGGCCTTCAGGGCGCGGGCCTCGGCTCCCTCCGCCGCGCCATCGGGCACGAAGAGGAATCCCTTGATCCGGCCAATATACTCGCCCTCCACGTGGATGGCGCCATCTTCCTCAACAGTCGACATCAGTTCTTCCTTCTGGGCCAGGCGCTTCATCAGCACGCTGGTACGGCGGTCGATACAACGCTGTGTCAGGCGCTCATGCAAGGCATCTGACAGCTTGTCCTCTATCTCTCTCGCGTAGGATTGCCAATAGAGAGGCGCGTTCAGCCAATCCGGGCGGTTTGCGACAAACGTCCATGTCCGGATGTGGCTGATGCGGTTCGACAGCGTGTCGAGGTCGCCATGGGTGTTTTCGCAGAATTTGAGCTGCCGCACAAACCAGTCTTCATCGATGAACCCATCTCCCGTCTGCAGAAACTGGTAGATGCGCGAAACGATTGAGGCATGCTCCGAGTTCGAAATATTCCGGTAGTCGGGGATCTGGCAGACCTCCCACAGCCGCTCCACGTCCTTTTTCGACTTGGCAAGGTCGCGGGTGGCGTGGTCGCGGGCGAGCGCCTCCAGCGCCAGAATGTCGGCATTGGGCTGGGCGCGGGTCAGCCCCTGCATTTGCGGCAGCTGATTGAGCGAGAGTTTCAGGCGATCGAGGGAGTTGAAATCAAGCTCGCGGTTGCGCCATTGCAGCATCCGCACGGCTTCGAAGTTATGGCTTTCGAGGCGTTCGACCATTTCCTGGTCGAAGGGATCGGCCTCACCCGTGACGCCAAAGGTGCCGTCATTCATGTAGCGCCCGGCGCGGCCCGCCACCTGGCCCAATTCCGACGGGTTGAGCTGGCGGTACTGGAAACCGTCGAATTTTCGCGTCGAGGCGAAGGCCACATGGTCCACATCCATGTTGAGGCCCATGCCCACGGCATCGGTTGCCACGATGTAGTCGACATCGCCTGACTGGTAGAGTGCCACCTGTGCATTGCGGGTACGCGGTGAAAGCGCACCCAGCACCACGGCCGCGCCGCCGCGCTGGCGGCGGATCAGTTCCGCCGTGGCGTAGACCATCTCCGCCGAGAAGGCGACGATGGCCGAGCGGCGGGGCAGACGTGTGATTTTCTTTTGACCCGCATAGAGCAATTGCGAGAAGCGGGGGCGGGAGACGAACGTGATCCCCGGCAGCAGTTTTTCGAGGATGGGGCGCATGGTGCCAGCGCCCAGAAGCATGGTCTCGTCGCGGCCCCGGCGGTTGAGCACCCGGTCGGTGAAGATATGGCCGCGCTCGAAATCGGCGCAAAGCTGCACTTCATCGATGGCGAGGAAGGGCACCTCCACATCGGAGGGCATGGCTTCCACCGTACAGATCCAGTAGCGCGCCTGGGCGGGAATGATCTTTTCCTCACCCGTTACCAGCGCCACGGCGGCATCGCCGGCACGGCCTCTGACCCTGTCATAGATTTCGCGCGCCAGAAGGCGCAGCGGCAGGCCGATCATGCCGCCGCCATGGCCCAGCATGCGTTCGACCGCCAGATGGGTCTTGCCGGTGTTGGTGGGCCCCAGCACGGCGGTCACGGATTTGGGAGAGGGCATGAAGGGCAGCTTCAGAAATGCTTTTCCGACACTTGGGGCTGAGGGGAGGGGAGGTCAAGGCTTTTTGCCCCGTTCTGAACCGCTCCGTTAGGGAATGGAGCGAATGCGGAACGAAGCTGGCCCGAATCGGGTCATGGTTTGAATTCTGCTTTTGTTCTTGAGGGTTTGGGCAGGATTCACGGGGGTCTTGCGCATCCTCATGCGGGTGGGCCTGCGTGACCGGCGCGGGCGTTCACGGGGCAATGGGGTGCTGGCGCCGCGTCCTGTGTTCATACTCGGAGGGGTATGGTTGACGAATGGTGCAGCGGTCAGGCGCCCTGATCGGCCTGGTGTTAACGAAGTGGATCAGGTGAGGAACGAAGCTGGCCCGAATCGCTCCGGCACTGATTTTCGCACTTTGTTCTCACAAGATGTGGTGGTGGTTCGGTGGCGCAGCCACTAGGGTGCCACCGGGTGAGGGTCTTCGGCGGTCGCAGGCAGGCATCATCGTGATCGTGGCGTTAACGTCTCTGTGTTGGTATGGCACAGGTGCATTCCGCTGCGGATAAGGCAAAAATAGCCCTGATTGACTTGACCGGAGAGGGCTCTCCCACTATAGACCGCCCATCCGAGCCGGGGGCAGCCTGCCGTCCGGTGCCACATTTTTTATTTCTGGAGTTACGCCCATGGCCCGCCGTTGTGAGTTGACGGGAAAGAACGCTCTGGTTGGCAATCAGGTCAGCCACGCCAACAACAAGACCAAGACCCGCTTCATGCCGAACCTGTGCGACGTGAGCCTGATGAGCGATGCGATGGGCCTGACCTATCGCCTGCGCATTTCGGCGATTGCGCTGAAGTCGGTTGAGCATGTGGGCGGCCTTGATGCCTTCCTCCTGAAGGCCGACAACGCCAAGCTTTCGGACAGGGCGCTGCGCCTCAAGCGCTCCATCGCCAAGAAGGTTGAAGCCGCCAAGGCTGCCTGATCTGCCGATCAGGCCTGAAGACTGAAAAGCCGCTCCAACAGGGGCGGCTTTTGCTTTAAGGGCTTGGACATGACGGACGCGGACTTTAGCAAGCGCAAGACCTCCTCCGGGCCCCGTGACGGCGCCCCGCGCGTTCACGGCTCGGCCACGCTGCGCAATGCCTCCCTCGGTTGCTTCACCGAAGTGAGGGAGCGCGTGCAGCTGCTCGATTCAACGCTGGGCGATTACTCCTATATCGAGCGGGACGCGGAGGCCATTTATGCCGAGATCGGTAAGTTCTGCGCCATCGCGGCGGCTGCCCGCATCAATGCGCTGAACCACCCGACTGAGCGGATCAGCCAGCACAAGATCACCTATCGGCCGAATGAATATTTCACCGGCGCGAAGCTCGACAAGGCGTTCCGCGAGGAGCGCATCGCGCAGAAGGTGGTGATCGGCCATGATGTCTGGATCGGCCACGGGGCCATCATCCTGCCCGGTGTGCGCGTGGGCCATGGCGCCGTGGTGGCGGCAGGCGCGGTGGTGACAAAGGATGTGCCGCCTTACGCCATCGTGGCAGGTGTTCCGGCGCGATTTGTCAAATGGCGCTTTCCCCCGGAGATCAGTGCACGGATCATCGCGCTCGGCTGGTGGGACTGGCCGCATGACAGGCTGGCGCAGGCGGTGGACGACATGCGCGCATTGAGTGCTGAGGCGTTTCTGGCGAAATACGAATAGGGTATTGTGCCGACATTCCAGACTTGGACATCACACTGATAGACCAGCTTACGGCTTTAAGCACATAACAGGAAATCCGAATCCTAGGCTTCACCTTGATAACGCTGGTAACATGAATGCGTTTTCAGATTAGGATATCGGCCATACAGTACGCGCCTGCTTTTTCAGGATCGGCCTGCTGGCCGCCTTCGGTGCCTTCAGTGCCTTTGGCTTTTCGGAAAAGAGTTCCGCCAGTTTTTCGGTCATCGCGCCACCCAGTTCCTCGGCGTCGACGATCGTCACCGCGCGCTTGTAATAGCGCGTCACGTCATGGCCGATGCCGATGGCGATGAGTTCGACGGGTGAGCGCTGTTCGATGTCGTGGATCACCTGGCGGAGATGCTTTTCGAGATAGTTGCCGGAGTTGACTGACAAAGTTGAATCATCAACCGGTGCGCCATCAGAGATCACCATCAAGATGCGGCGCTGTTCGCGGCGGGCAAGCAGCCGGTTATGCGCCCATATCAGCGCCTCGCCGTCAATGTTCTCTTTCAGCAGGCCTTCGCGCATCATGAGGCCCAAGTTGCGCCTGGCGCGCCGCCACGGGCTGTCGGCTGATTTGTAGATGATGTGGCGGAGATCATTGAGGCGTCCGGGATTGGACGGCTTGTTTGCGGCAAGCCATTTCTCGCGCGCCTGCCCGCCCTTCCACGCCCTTGTGGTGAAGCCGAGAATTTCCACCTTCACGCCGCAGCGTTCCAGCGTGCGGGCCAGAATGTCGGCGCAGGTGGCAGCGACCGTGATGGGACGCCCGCGCATCGAGCCGGAGTTGTCGAGCAACAGGCTGACCACGGTGTCGCGGAAGTCCGTATCCTGCTCCACCTTGAAGGAGAG
Source organism: Hyphomicrobiales bacterium (assembly GCA_040383265.1). Classification (GTDB taxonomy): domain Bacteria; phylum Pseudomonadota; class Alphaproteobacteria; order Rhizobiales; family Aestuariivirgaceae; genus Aestuariivirga. Next base: position 18,003 of record JBEIDW010000029.1, on the reverse strand, counting down.
GGGATGCATCGGGTCGATCACCACGCGCGTCAGGCGCGCGGCATCAAGAACGCCTTCCTCGAGGTCGAAATCCCAGGAGCGGTTCTGCTGGGCCATCAGGCGGCGCTGCAGGCGGTTGGCGAGCCTGGCCACCACGCCCTGCAGATTGGAAAGCTGTTTGTCGAGGTAGTTGCGCAGCCGCGTCAGTTCCTCTGAATCACACAGATCTTCAGCCGCGATCTCCTCGTCGAACTGGTTGGAGTAGACCTTGTAGAAATCCTCGTTGGTGAGGGAGGAGAAGGGAAGCTGCGGCCGGAAGGGTTCCTCACCTTCGGACTCCTCTTCGCCCGACTCTTCGTCGGGCTGGTCTTCGGCGTCCGTCTGCTGGGCCTCCATCTCGGCGGCTTCCGTTTCGCCTTCGGAATCCTCCATCTCCTCCATGGATTGCTGGGAGCTTTCCTGCTCCTCGCCCTCGGGCGTTTCCTGGCGCTCGCCGGAATCTTCCTCCGGCTGGTTGTCCTCGTCGTTCTGGTCGGCCTGGTCGGGGTCTTCGCCAAGCTCGTCGCCCATGTCGAGCGCCGCGATGATATCGCGGGACATGCGGGCGAAGGCCGCCTGATCGTGGATATTCTCCATCAGGTGGGCAAGCTGCTGCTGCGCCTTTTCCTCGATCCATGGCCGCCACAGGTCGACCATGGCGCGCGCGCCCTCGGGCGGCAGGGCGCCCGTGAGTTTTTCGCGCACCAGAAGTGCAACTGCCTCATCGAGCGGCGCATCCTGCCGGTCGGTGTAGCGGGCCACATCCTTCTTGCGGTAGCGGTCGTCCAGCATGGCGGCAAGATTTGCCTTCATGCCGGGCATCGCATTGGCGCCCAACGCCTCGATGCGGGCCTGTTCCACCGCCTCGAACACCGCGCGGGCATTCTTGCCCTCCGGCTGGTAATGGCTGTGAACCTTGTCGTTGTGATTGGCAACGCGAAGCGCAAAAGCGTCCGACAGGCCGCGCACAATGGCGATGTCGGAGGCCTTCAACTCATTGCCGATCTGCGGCAGCTTGGCGCGGTTGCCGCTGAGCGAGGGCTGTTCGTTGCCGAAGGCCACGGACATTTCCGGATCTTCGGCAATGGTCTTCATCGCGACGGTGAGGACGCGCTTGAACTCGTTTGCGGGTGAGTCCTTCTCGTTCGCCACCGTCAGATCACTCAGGCAAGTGAAATGTGAGCGGAGGACTCAGGGAGTTCCTCGCCGAAGCAGCGTTGGTAGAATTCTGCCACCACGCTGCGCTCCAGCTCGTCGCACTTGGTGAGGACGGTCACGCGGAAAGCGAAGCCAACATCGTCGAAAATCTCGGCGTTCTGTGCCCAGGTGATGACCGTACGGGGGCTCATGACGGTGGAAAGATCGCCCTGCATGAAGGCATTGCGTGTCAGGTCCGCCACGCGCACCATGTTGGAGATGATCTTGCGGCCCTTCTCCGTGTCGAAGTGCTTTGCCTTGGCCGCCACGATGCCCACTTCCTGCGCGTGCGGCAGGTAGTTCAGCGCCGTGATGATGGACCAGCGGTCCATCTGCGCCTGGTTGATCTGCTGCGTGCCGTGATAGAGGCCAGTCGTATCGCCAAGTCCGATGGTGTTGGCGGTGGCGAAGATGCGGAAGGCGGGGTGAGGGCGGATGACGCGCGACTGGTCGAGCAGCGTCAGCTTGCCCGAGCTTTCAAGGATGCGCTGGATCACGAACATCACGTCCGGGCGGCCTGCGTCATACTCGTCGAACACGAGAGCGACATTGTGCTGGTAGGCCCAGGGCAGTATGCCTTCGCGGAACTCGGTAACCTGCTTGCCCTCCTGCAGCACGATGGCATCCTTGCCGATCAGATCGATACGGCTGATGTGGCTGTCGAGGTTCACGCGGATGCACGGCCAGTTGAGGCGCGCCGCCACCTGCTCGATATGGGTGGACTTGCCGGTGCCGTGATAGCCTGTCACCATCACGCGGCGGTTGTAGGCAAAGCCTGCGAGAATGGCGAGCGTGGTCTCGCGATTGAAGAGGTAATCCGGGTCAAGGTCCGGAACGTGCTCGGTGGCCTTGGAGTAGGCGGGCACTTCAAGGTTGGAGTCGAAGCCGAAAAGCTGCTTCACCGACACCTTGGTATCGGGCATGCCGTTCGCATCTGCGGTGGCCTTAGCATTCATGTCAGGGGATCTTCATGTTCCGGTGATTGCGGGCCCGGGTTTTAGACGGTTGGCCCTACAAGAGCAAGGCTTTGCGCCGCTCAACAGAAGCCGCTGGCACGCAGATGGTCATAAGCCTGGATGACCGCTTTCAACGTATCTTCATTTGCCCGGCTGCCGCCATTGGCATCGGGGTGAAGGCGTTTCACCAGGGTCTTGTACTGGCTCTTCACCTGCTCCGCCGTTGCGGTATCATCAAGACCCAGCGTTTGCAGCGCTTTTCGCTCCGTGGCGCGCAGCGCGCGGCCAGAAGGGTGGCGGCCTGGCATCTTCTCGGGCGTGGCGTTGAGGCCGAAGGGATCGCTCCGCATCTGTGCTGCCCTGCGCCGCACGCTGGAGGCGGTTGCAGTAGAGTTCTGGCCGAGTTTCCAGGTCGGGCGGTGGCCGAGGCGGGCGTCCTTCTGGAACTCCTGCATCTCGTCGTCTTTCATGCCGGAGAAATAGTTGTAGGACTTGTTGTACTCCTGCACATGTGCGGTGCAGTAGTTGTAGAACTTTCCCTCGTGGCCACGGCCCATCGGCGCCTTGTGCGGGCCGGGCCTCGGGCAATCTGGCCAGTCGCACTGCGGAATGGATGCGGCCGCCTTCTTTTCTGTAGAAGGCTTCACGCGGATCTTGTCGAAGTATTTTGAATCGAGCTTCATCGTTGCCAATTATGGTGATAGAGGCGCTGTCTAGCAAGCCTCGCATCCTGGAGAGAGTGAGAATGACACCCGATAGCAATCTGGGGCCCGTCGGCCAAAGAATTTCTGCAAAGCTCGTTGAAGCTTTCGCGCCGGTGTCATTGCAGGTTATCGACGAGTCGCACCATCACGCGGGCCACTCCGGCGCGCGGTCTGATGGGGAAAGCCATTTCCGCGTGGTTCTCGTTGCGGAAGCTTTCCGTGGAAAATCCCGCGTCGAGCAGCACCGCATGGTGAACGCGGCGCTGGCGGATGAATTGAAATCCCGGGTTCATGCGCTGGCTCTCCAGTCCTCGGCACCAGCCGCCTGATCAGGCCTTTTGCGGCGTGTCGCCCCCGCGTTTCAGCGGCGTCATCCTGAGCGCTGTGATCTGATGACTTCGCTTCCTGAGAATTTCGAAGCGGAAGCCGTGGAAAAGGAAAGCCTGCCCCACCTCGGGGATCATGCGCGCTTCATGGATGACAAGCCCTGCCACGGTATTGGCTTCCTCATCGGGAAGTGACCAGTCAAAGGCGCGGTTGAGATCACGGATCGGAACGCCGCCCTCGACGAGATAGGATCCATCCGGTTTCGGCCTGACGCCGATGGCGACGGCATCATGCTCGTCCTTGATGTCGCCCACGATCTCCTCGATGATGTCTTCAAGGGTGACAAGTCCCTGCACCTCGCCATACTCGTCGACGACGATGGCAAAATGGCTCTTGCGCTTGAGGAAAGCGTTGAGCTGGTCCGGGATGGGCCGCGTGTCAGGTACGAACCACGGCGGCAGCAGAATATCCTCGATATCAACCTTCGTGGCGTCGCCTCCATGTTTTTGAAGTGCTGCGAACAGGTTCTTCGCATGCAATACGCCAATGATGTTATCGGGCGTCTCCTTCCACACGGGAATGCGGGTGTGTCCGCTCTTCAGCACCATGGCGACGATATCCTTTGGGGCCTCATCGCCGTCGATCATCGTCATCTTGGTGCGGTGAACCATGATGTCGGAGACTTCGAGGTCCTGCATCGCCAGGATGCCGCCCAGCATGTCGCGGTCGTTCTTCACCACGGCGCCTTCCTTGTGGTGGAGGTGTATGGCGCCGCGCAACTCCTCATGGGCGGAGAGCACCCTCTGGGCATTGTCGATGTCGACGCCGAACAGTCGCAGCAACTGCTTGACGGTGAACTCGACCGTCATGACGACGGGTCCGAAAACCGCCACCAGAACCCGGATGATGGGAGCGCCAGCCAGCGCCACGCGGTCGGGATAGGCGATGGCGTAGGTTTTGGGTAAGACCTCGCCGAAGATCAGCACCAGAACCGTCAGCGCCACCGTGGCGATCAAGGCGCCGCTGTCGCCGAAGATCCGAACAAGCGCGACCGTCGCCAGCGCCGAAGCCGAAATGTTGACGACGTTGTTGCCAAGAAGCAGCGCACCGATGAGCCGTTCGCGCGTCGCCGTGAGCGTCAGCGCGATCGATGCCCTGGCGTTTCCGCGCCGCTCGAGTTCGGTCAGCCTCGCGCGGGACACGGCGGTCAGTCCGGTTTCCGAGCCTGAAAAGAAAGCAGAGAGGACGAGAAGAAACAGTATCGCGCCGATTGTAAGCCAGAGATCGATACTCATCGCTGTCGAAGATCCTCCGTGAGAAAGTCCAGTACGTCGGCATCGGCCACATCCCTGGCGATGAAAGCCTCGCCGATACCGCGTGCGAGAATGAAGGTGAGGCGTCCACCCTGAGCCTTCTTGTCCTGACGCATCAGGTCAACAAGCGTTGCCGGCGGGGGGAGTTCACCCGGAATCTGCGTGGCGTGGATGGGCAGGCCCACGCTTTTCAGGTGCTTTGCCACCCGGTCTGCGGTGCCGGGCGCACAAAGGTTCTGGCGCTCGGAGAAGCGGAAAGCCTGCACCATGCCGATCGACACACCTTCGCCATGCAGCAATCGCTGCGAATAGCCGGTCGCGGCCTCAAGCGCGTGGCCGAAAGTGTGGCCGAGGTTCAGAAGTGCCCGCACGCCGGTTTCGGTTTCATCCTCCGCCACGATCCGCGCCTTGGCCTCGCAGGACTTGCGGATGGCGTGAATGCGCGCCTGCGCATCCCCGCGCATGATGAGCGGCGCAGCGCCTTCAAGCCACTCGAAGAATCCCGTGTCGCCCAACAGGCCATATTTTGCCACTTCGGCATAGCCCGCGGCCAGTTCGCGCTTCGGCAAGGTGTTGAGGAGGGAGATGTCGGTGATGACGGCCAGCGGCTGGTGGAAGGCGCCGATCAGGTTCTTGCCATGGGGAGAGTTGATGCCGGTCTTGCCGCCCACGGAACTGTCCACCTGGGCCAGAAGGGTCGTCGGAATTTGAATGAAATCCACCCCGCGCCGCAGGATCGCCGCGGCGAAGCCCGCGAGGTCGCCGATCACGCCGCCGCCGAAAGCGATGATGCGGTCGCGCCGCTCAATGCCCGCCACCAGCAGCTTGTCGCAGAGCTCCGCCAGATGGGCGTAGCTCTTCGTCGCCTCTCCTGGCGGCATGATGATGGCGGTGGAGCGGATGCCCTTGGCCGCCAGCGACCTCTCCAATGTGGCGAGGTGTGCATCCGCCACGTTGCGGTCGGTTACGATGGCCGTGAGGGGCCGCTTGAGCAGAGGCGCCACGATCTCGCCCGCGCGGGACAGAGCACCTTCGCCAATGTGAATGTCATAGCTCCGCTCGCCCAGCGAAACGGGAACGGTGTCACGCCGGTCTGGGGCGTTGATCTCACTCATGCTTGTGCTCGTCCCATCCGTCCCACTGCGCCAGGGCCCGGATCACGTCATTCACCATCTGGCCGTGCTGCACGTCACGGCTTTCCACCATGACATCGGCCAACGCATAAACGGGGTAGCGCGTCTCCATCAGGCTGCGCATCACGGCTTCCGGGTCGTCGGCCATGAGCAGCGGCCTGTCATTCCGCTTGCCCACCCGCTTCATCAGCAGCGGCAGCGAGGCCCGCAGCCAGACGGAAATGCCATGCTCCTGAATGCGGGCGCGGGTTTCGTCATTGATATAGGCGCCGCCGCCGGTGGCCAGCACCTGCGCGCCATTGCCGATCAGCCGCTGGATCACCCGGCGCTCGCCCTCGCGGAAATAGGCCTCGCCATGGTCGGCAAAGATTTCCTTGATGGGCTTTCCTGCCGCCGCCTCGATCTCGTGGTCGGCGTCGACGAAGGGGATCTCCAGCTTCTCGGCAAGCCTACGGCCGACGCTGGTTTTGCCAGCGCCCATCAGCCCGACCAGCACGATGGGGCGGTTGCCCATTTGCTGCCGGATGGCTTCGGCTTCCTTTGCAATCGAACGGCGTGCCATACAGCTTCCTCAAACGGGTCTGGTTCTATCTTGCATGGTGTTTCATCGCAAAGCCTTTCCGAAGCGGCCCTGAACCGCTACATTCATGTCAGCGGTGGAGTGGCATGCCCGATACGGTTAAATTTCTGCTGGTTCTTCTGGTTCTGGGAGGGGCTATCTATGGCGGTGTGTGGGTGCTGGCGCATTTCCCGCCTGAGCAGTCTGAAATTGTGAAGGCGCTGCCGGAAGGGAAGCTTCATGACAAGTGATACTGGCGCAAAATCGAAAGCCGGCGGCCAGAGCCTTCGCCTGATCGAACGCTTTCTGGAGATGATGGCGGCCGAGCGCGGGGCCTCCGCCAACACGCTTGCCGCCTACCGGCGCGATCTGGAAGCCTATGCCGAGGAGGCTGCCGCGCGCGGACTGGAGATCAAGGCCGCAGGGCCAGACGACATCCGCGGCCATCTCGCCTCTCTTGAGGCGCAGGGCATGGCGCGCAGTTCCGCCGCGCGGAAGCTCTCCGCGATCCGTCAGTTCCACCGTTTCCTGCATGGTGATGGGCTTTCGGGCGATAATCCTGCCACCGCCATCGATAGCCCGCGCGCCGCGCGGCCCTTGCCGAAGATGATTTCGCAAGCCGAGGTGCAACAGCTTCTGGATGCGGCACGGGCGCGGGTCAATACTGCAGGGGGCAAGGTTCCGCTCAAGGCGTGGCGGCTTCTCTGCCTCATCGAGCTTCTCTATGCGACCGGGCTTCGCGTCTCGGAACTGGTTGGCCTTCCGGTTCAGGCCGCCCTGGCCGAGCGGGACTTCATCCTCGTCAAGGGCAAGGGCGGGCGCGAGCGGCTGGTGCCGGTCTCGGATGCGGCGCGGGATGCGCTAGGCAGCTATCTCGCATGCCTGAGGAAGGGTGGAGGTGCCGGCTCAAAGTGGCTGTTTCCTTCCTTTGGGGCAGAGGGCCACCTGACGCGTCAGCATTTTGCCCTTGAACTCAAGGCCTTGGCCCGGGAGGCTGGCCTCAAGGCCAGCAAGATCTCCCCGCATGTGTTGCGCCACGGCTTCGCCAGCCACTTGCTGGAAGGTGGGGCGGATTTGCGTGCAGTGCAGCAAATGCTGGGTCATGCCGATATTTCGACCACCCAAATCTACACCCATGTTCAGGCTGAACGGCTGAAACAGGTGGTGGAGACGCACCACCCGCTTGCCAAGAAAAGTTGACTTCCGGAGCGCGGACGGCCAGTTTCCGCGCCAAACCAGACCGCTTTGAGGCCAAATGCCAACCTATCTCGATTTCGAAGCCCCGCTCGCTGAACTGGAAGGCAAGATTGCCGAGCTGCGCACGCTCTCTTCCGGCGACAAGACCGTGTCGATTTCCGAGGAGGTGAAGGGGCTGGAGAAGAAGGCGGCCAAGCTTCTGACGGATCTCTACGTCAATCTGGACCCGTGGCAGAAAGCGCAGGTTGCCCGCCATCCCGAGCGCCCGCATGCGCTGGACTATATCGGCCAGCTGATCACCGAATTCACGCCCATGGCGGGCGATCGGAAGTTCGCCGAGGATTTCGCCGTGGTCGGCGGCATGGGCCGCTTCAACGGCCAGCCGGTGATGGTCATCGGCCAGGAAAAGGGCAATGACACGACCTCCCGGCTGAAGCGGAACTTCGGCATGGCGCGGCCTGAGGGCTACCGAAAGGCCGTGCGCCTCATGGAAATGGCCGACCGTTTCGGCCTGCCGGTCATCTCCTTTGTGGATACAGCGGGTGCCTATCCCGGCATTGATGCCGAGGAGCGTGGCCAGGCGGAAGCCATCGCCCGATCGACCGATTGCTGCCTGGGACTTGGCGTTCCGACGGTTTCCGTGATCATCGGCGAGGGTGGCTCCGGCGGCGCGATTGCCATTGCCACCGCCAACACCGTGTTGATGCTGGAGCATTCGATTTACAGCGTGATCTCGCCGGAAGGTGCTGCGTCCATTCTGTGGCGTGATGCAGCGCGCGCCAAGGATGCTGCGGCGGCGATGAAGATCACCGCGCAGGATTTGAAGAGGCTTGGCGTCATCGACGATATCGTGCCGGAACCGAAGGGTGGAGCCCATCGCGCTGCCTCCGCAGCCATCGCTTCAACCGGGGAAGCCATCGCTGCGGCGCTCAAGTCCTATGCCGGCCTGTCGGGGGACGAATTGCGCCAGAAGCGGCGGGACAAGTTCCTTGCGATCGGCCGCACGCTCTGAGGCCTCAGGTTTCGCCTGTGCCGAACGTCACAGCGCATCGAAGATCATTTGATAGAGCGCAGTGATGCCGAACAGCGGGTTCGTCAGTAACCCGGCGAGAACGATGCCGACGCCCGCGACGATGATCATGTATTCGACCGAGGCCGTACCAGATTCGTGTCGGCAGAATTCCGCCCAGCCTCTTTTTCGTCTGGTCACTGCAAGCCCTCCGCATTCGCTATGGCGGGTTGCGCGCAATGGTCGCTCACCACCTCTGGATTTATCGATTAGGGGGCAAGTGTAAATCTAAAGTTGATTTATTGCTGCTCGGCGTTGGCTCGACCGTATTTCCTCGGTTGGGAATGCCGCATGACATATCATCTGGTTGGCTGGTGCCGTTTGAACCAGGCTGCAACCGTTCCTACATGAGTTGGCCCAAGCGAAAAGGATATCAGATGAACCGCCGCGACTTCGCCTTGGCCCTTGCGGGAACCGCGCTGACGTTGAGGCAGGGCTTGCCGTCTGCTCTGGCGTCTCAGCCTTCGCAGAGGCTTCTCACCGTGACCCGCCGCAGTATTGAGGTGAGGGGCAAAGCCGCCTCGGTTTTTGGCATCATTGGTCCTGATGGCAAGCCGGGACTTGAGATGCTGCCGGGAGAGCGTTTCGATGTGCGCGTCCAGAATACCACGGATGTTGAAACCATTGTCCACTGGCACGGGTTGACGCCGCCCTTTGGCCAGGATGGCGTGGTGATGGCGGGGCAGCCCGCCATTTCCCCCGGACAGTTCCAAGATTACAACTTCGCCAACACGCGCACCGGCACGCACTGGATGCACTCCCACATGGGGCTTCAGGAACAGCAATTGCTGGCTGCCCCCTTGATCGTCCACGGCAAGGCCGAGGCGGAGCAGGCTGAACAGCAGCATACCGTGCTGCTGCACGACTTCACCTTCCGCAACCCGGCTGAGATTTTGGCAGAGCTACAAGGGGGCGGTGGTGAACATGCTGGCCACACGATGCAGCATGGTGCGATGGATCACTCCCAGATGGATCACTCTCAGATGGGGCATGGCGAGGGCATGATGATGGGCGGGTCCGCCATGCTGAATGATGTTCGCTATGATGCTTACCTCGCCAATGACCGCACGCTTGATGACCCGGAGCTGGTGGTGGTGGAGAAGGGCGGCACGCTGCGCCTGCGCATCATCAATGGTGCCGCCGCCAGCAACATGTGGATTGATCTGGGCGGGCTTCAAGGTGAACTGATCGCCGTGGACGGCAATGCCGTTCATCCGATGAAGGGCAGTCTCTTTCCACTCGCCATCGCCCAGCGCGCCGACATTCGCCTCATCATCCCGCAGGCTGGCGGAGCCTTCCCCATTCTTTTCAGGCCGGAAGGTGTGGCGGAGCGCACGGGCATCGTACTGACCACATCCGGCGCGGTGGTGAGGAAGTTAGCTGCTGAAGGTGACATGACGCCCGCGCTCGATCTTGCTCAGGAATTGCTTTACCGCCCGGTTGACAACCTCGCGCCGGAGCCGGTGACGCGCACCGAAATGCTGATGCTGACGGGCGGCGATAACGGCTACAACTGGGGCTTCAACGGTGAACCCTCTATGCACCGTACGTTGTTCACCGTGCGCCAGGGCGAGCGCATCTCGCTCATGATGCATAACATGACGGGCATGGCGCATCCCATGCATCTGCACGGCCATCGGTTCAAGGTGACGAACATCAACGGCAAGGAGATCGACGGAGCGCTGCGTGACGTGGTGCTGGTGCCACCCATGGCGATGGTGACGATCACCTTCGATGCCGATAACCCCGGCACATGGCCCTTCCATTGCCATCACCTCTACCACATGAACTCCGGGATGATGGGCATGATCGGATATTCAAGCGCCGCCTGAGGATGGTGCCTGATTGTTCAGTTACCCATCTTTAGACGTGGGCGCGTGCGGTCCGAGCTTGAGTGCACTGGTGGGCGCAAGCGGCTGCAAGCACGACCGCGCGTCGGATCATTGCCTGCGTTTTCCCGGACGTCGCGAAACAGGATTGGCCGCCGTAGGTTACGATGACGCCTTTGGGATAGGTTTTCTGCATCCCAGCCGACAGCATGCGATGCGCGAAGCAATCCGTGAGGAATCCAGTCTGTTCGTCTGGGATTGAGGCCGGAAGCCTCGTTCTGTTTGGCAACACAAGCCCGGCCGCCGCGTAACATCGCACGTCGTTTTGTGCATGTTTTTCGCTGGTTTCTCACGCACCGTCAGGTTTCATCGGCTCCGCGGTCTATACCGGCACGATCTTGGCGGAAACGGTCACGATCGCGGTGACTCAAAATTCAGTGCTGTCAGCCGCAGGAAAGTTACTGCTTCAGGTAATTATAAAACATAAAATTACAACGCTTAACTATAATTGGGACTGAGAAATTTATTTTACCGAATTGCTTCTACCGGCGATGCCTGAGTGTCCGGCTCGTTTGATTGACGTATAGATGGGGGTGTTCTATGGTTTTGATGTGTTCTGGCCGCTGGGGCCGGACAGAAAACGGGAGATCCATTATGGTTCGTAGCCTGACATTCGCAACCGTGACTGCAATGACTGCACTGATCGTGTCCTCATCTCCCGCACTGGCTGAAGGCAATTCGTTGTTTGGCGGCGGGCCGCGTTATGATGGGTCCCTGAAGATCAAGAAAGTCACCGGAGCGCAGTGCCCCCCCGCTGTGGTGCAAACTTTGACGGGCTTATCCGCCGATGCCGTTTATCGTGCGAAGGTCAAGCCGACGCAGATTGCCGAGGCCATGTCGGTTGAATTGCCGCTCGCGGGTGCGGCTCTCATCGTGGCTGGAGGTGATGGTTACCTCAAGGGGGTGAACAAGCCGCTGACGGGCAACTTCATCATGGATGCATGGCCCAACAAGCTGCCCAGCAGGAGTGTAGCGAATCTGAAATTCACGCCCCCCAACATCGTCGAGGGAACACCGAGCTTTTCCTTCACCGGTTCGATCACCAACTACGCGTTTGCCGATTGCAAAGTAACCGTGAGCGGCACATTCAATCTCCGTACGCTGCCCTGAGGCAACAATCTGCATTCCCGGTCTGCTGACCGGGAATGCCTCTGCATATGTGATGCTATCTTTCCCCGCGCCGGTAGGGCTGCATCAGCGCTTCAGGAACGCGGGCGCGGCGCGCCACCAGCACCAGCGCCAGTATGGACAGCACATAGGGCGCCATGAGGAACAGTTGATAGGGTGTTCCCGGCATTGCCGTCTGAAGCCTGAGCTGGAAGGCATCAAACAGGGCGAAGAGCAGCGCGCCGATTAGCGCCTTGCCGGGTTGCCACGATGCGAACACGACAAGCGCGATGCAGATCCAGCCGCGCCCCTGAACCATGGTGGGAAAGAAGCTGTTGAAGGCGGCCATGGTCAGGAATGCGCCGCCCACCGCCATCAATGCGGAGCCAGCCATGACGGCGCCGGTGCGGATCGCCAGCGGATTGAGCCCCTGCGCATCCACAGCGTGCGGATTTTCACCCGCCATGCGCACGGCGAGGCCCAGCGGTGTGCGCGCCAGTATCCACGCGGTGAGCGCCACGCAGGCGAGGGCCAGATAGGTGGGCGCGGTTTGCTGGAACACCGCTTCCCCGAGGAATGGGATGTCCGACAGCACCGGGACATGTATGGGCTGAAAGGGCGTAATGGTGGGCGGCAGGTCGCCAACCTGAACCCACATGCGGTAAAGATAATAGGACAAAGCCGCCGCAAGCAGCGTAATGCCCAGCCCGGTGACGTGCTGCGAGAGGCCAAGTGATACGGTCAGTCGCGCATGCAGCCAGCCGAACGCCATGCCTGACAGCGCAGCCGTCAGGAGGCCGAACCACAGCGGGCCGCCCCAATAGACCGTGAGCCAGCCGCTCATCGCGCCCATCGTCATGATGCCTTCGATGCCAAGGTTCAGAACGCCTGCCCGCTCGCAGATCAGCGCGCCCAGAACACCAAAGATTAGCGGTGTCGCGATGCGCAGTACGGCCGCCCACATGCTCGCGCTGGCCAGAATATCCAGTGTGGTGCTCATCGCTTGATCCTGTAGGTGGTGAACAGCAGCGCTGTCAGCATGGCGAGAAGCGACACTGACATGATGACGTCGGCAATGAAGCTTGGCACGCCCGTGGCGCGGCTCATGGCGTCCGCTCCGACAAAAATGGTGGCGATGAAGATCGCCGCCGCGACGACACCGGCCGGGTGCAGCGCCGCCAGCATCGCCACCACGATGCCCGCGTAGCCAAAGCCCGGCGACATGGTGGTGGTCACGTAGCCGGTGGGTCCGAGGACTTCGACCGACCCCGCCAGCGCGGCAAGCCCGCCGGACAGGAAGGCAACCGCCATCAGTACCCGTGGCATCCGCACCCCGGCAAATGCCGCTGCCCGGGGTGCCAGGCCCGCCGCCCGTGTTTCGGCGCCGAACACGGTCCGCGCCTGCACGATCCACACGGCAAGTGCGGCCACCACAGCTACCAGAAATCCGATGTGCAGCCTGCTGCGCGGAACCAGCCGCTCCAGCCGGAGGCTCGGATCCACCGGCACGGACTGCGGCCAGCCGAAGGCCATGGGGTCTTTCAGCGGGCCTTCGACCATCAGGCCGACGAACAGCAGCACGATGAAATTCAACAGCAGCGTCACCACCACCTCATCAACGCCGAAGCGGAGCCGCAGCGCCAGTGGCGCCATCAGCAGCAGCGCGCCGCAGATAGCGCTGATCGCCATGATCAGGGCAATGGCGATGGGGGCGGGCAACCCCAGGAACAGGCTGTGGCCCAGTCCTGCGGTGACCAGCGCACCGATATAGAACTGGCCCTCGCCGCCGATATTCCACACCCTGGCGCGGAACGCCACGGCGGCGGCAAGCCCGGTGAAGATCAGGGGAATGGCCCGCGTCAGGGTTTCGGTGATGGCGAGGCGTGAGCCAAGAGCGCCCTTCAGCATCTCGCCATAGGCTGTGAGGGGATTGACACCCGCCGCCGCGATCAGCCCGGCGCAGAGCAGCAGGGCGACAGCGATGGCCGCGAAGGGCGCGGCCACCAGCAGCGGGATCGAGACATCGGCACGGCGCTCAAACTGCATGGCTCTCCTCCCAGATGCCGGCCATCATCAGGCCCAGCATCTTCGCATCGGCCTCACCTGCAGCCACCGGGCGCGAGAGCCTTCCTTTCACAATGGCCTGAATGCGGTCCGACAGGGCCACGGCCTCGTCGAGATCTTCCGAGATCAGCAGGATGGCCGCCCCTGCGGAGCGCGCGGCCAGAAGCTCCGCATGTACAGCCGCGATGGCGCCTTCGTCGAGGCCGCGCGTGGGTTGGTTGGCCAGAATGAATTTCGGCTGGTTGGCGAGGCTGCGCCCCAGAATGAGCTTCTGCATGTTGCCGCCCGAGAGTTGCCGTGTCCTGGTGGCGGGGGTGGCCCCGCGGATGTCGAAACGGCTGATGAGTCCCGCAGCGAAGTCGCTCGCGGCACCCCTCCGGATAAAGCCCCAGCGCGAATAGGCGGGGGAATCGATCCGCTCCAGAACGGCATTCTCCCACACCGCGAGATCGCCAACGACGCCCTCGGCATGCCGGTCCTCTGGGATGCGGCCCACACCGCGCCGGATCAGGCTGCGGGGCGAGGCCCGGCTGATGTCTTCCCCGCTCAGGGTGAGACGTCCTGCGCTCGCCTGGGAAACCCCCGACAGCACACGACCGAGGGCGGCCTGGCCATTGCCTGAGACGCCCACGATGCCGAGAATCTCGCCTTCCCTGACATCGAAGCTCACGCCGTCGAGACCCGCGCCATGGGCCTGTGTGACGCTGAGGTCACGGGCCGAGACAACCGGCTGGCCGGTTGCATGCTGTTGCCGTGTCGGCCGTTTCACGCTGCGCCCCACCATCAGTTCGGCCAGTTCAGGCGCGGTGGTCTCGCGCGTGGCGCGTTCGGCCACGACCCGCCCGGCGCGCAGCACCACCACGCGATTGGAGGCCGCCATCACCTCATGCAGTTTGTGGCTGATGAAGATGATGGAGAGGCCGTTCGCCGTCATGCCCTTCAGGGTCGCGAACAGCCGGTCAGCTTCGGGCCGGGCCAATACGGCGGTTGGTTCGTCGAGGATGAGAATGCGCGAATCCCGGTAGAGCGCCTTGAGAATTTCGACCCGCTGGCGCTCGCCGACCGAGAGATCGCCGACCCGTGCTGCAGGATCAACCGGCAGCCCGAAACTGTCTGACAGTTTCCGGATCTTGGCCTCTGCCGCGCGGCGGTGGCTGTCGGGCCGGAGCAGGGGCTCCGAACCGATGATGATATTTTCCAGTACCGTCAGGTTGCCGGCCAAGGTGAAGTGCTGATGCACCATGCCCACGCCGGCGGCAATGGCGGCGCGCGGCTGGCCGGGGGGCAGCCGATGGCCATGGACCCGCACCTCACCGGAATCGGCCGTGTAGTGGCCAAAGATGATGTTCATCAGCGTGGTCTTTCCCGCGCCGTTCTCGCCCAACAGGGCAAGAACCTCGCCCTGATGAAGCGTGAAGCTCACATCTTCATTGGCACGAAGAGTGCCGAAGCGCTTGCTGATACCGTTCAGTTCGAGCACTGGACCGCTCATGGATGGCCTGCAATGGGATGGGGATAGATCACGGGTGGGGCTGCTTCTGCCAGCGTGGCACCCAGCGCGAGAAGCGCCATGTCGGTTCCTGGCCGGCTCATCAGCTGAACCCCGGCGGGAAGGCCCTGCTGGTCCATGCCGAAGGGCATTGCGAGCGCGGGTGCGCCCGCCACATTCGCGAGGGCGGCGTTGGGCGCTATGGCTTCCATCTGGGCGAAATGGGCCTCTGGGCAGGTTGCCGACATGTCGAAGGCGCCGAAGGCCGGCGGGCCATCCGCCAGCACGGGCGACAAGATCACATCGAACGCGGCAAACTGGTCCCATAATTCATGGGCAATGCGGGCCATGTCACGGCTGGCGGCAAACAGTGTGGCGGCAGGCATGGCGCGGCCCTCGGCGGCGATAGCCCCGGCAATGGCGGGGATATCGCCATCACAGAGATCAAGTGCATCAACCCATTCGGCAAGTGCTGCCGTCAGGATGGTGCGGGCCGCTGCCGCCGCCCTGTGGCCCAGCCCATCGGGCGCGGGGCGCGTTGCGACGCTGAAGCCAAGGCCGGCAAGGGCAGCAGCTGCCGCGTCCGTGACGTGGGCCTGCGTGCCGTTGCAGCGGCCGGGGATGGTGAGTGCGATGCGCGCAGGCGCTGCGAAGCCTGGGCCGGTCACGCCGCCCGACACTGAAACAAAGGCCTGCTTCACATCCCGCAGCGACCGCGCCACGACCAGTTCCGAGGCCAGCCCCATGAGGTGGTTGCCGAAATCGGGCGCGCCGGGAACCGCACCGCGCGAAGGCTTGAGGCCAAACAGGCCGCAACAGGCCGCGGGCACACGGATCGAGCCTGCGGCATCGGTGGCATGGGCGATGGCGACAATACCGGCCGCCACCGCCGCAGCGGCGCCACCCGACGATCCGCCGGGTGATAGTGCGGGGTTGAAGGGATTGCGCGCCGGGTCGGAGGTCAGCGCCAGGCCGAAAGGCGGCACGGTTGAAAGCCCCGCCTCGACGAGGCCCATGTCCCGGAAGCAGGTGAACAGGAGGCTATCCGTGGCGAGCGCCGTTTTCCGGCGTACGGCCTCAACGCCTGCCCCTGGGGGAAAAGCGGCTGAACCTGCGCCAAGGTCCTTGCCCAGAAACGGCACGCCGGAAAACGGGCCAGTTCCGGCTTGGTGGGCATTCATCATCGCGCGGCCGGGATCAAGCAAAACCGCCACCCCGAGGCCGGCGTGGACGCGCACTGCCTCGAGCGTTGCAGACATTACCTCCGGCGCGCTTGTCCGGCCGGAGGCGATGCTGAATGCAAGCGAGTGCGCGTCCTGCACGTTCTGCTTATCCGGGTTCCTTCTCGTCGATCGGAACCTGGAAGGCGCCCGACGCGATGGCGGCCTTCTTGGCTTCCATGGCGGGCACCGCGTCGGCGGGAACCTCATCGGCCACGAAGATGATGTCATTGCCGCCGAACTTCATGAAGGAGTATTCGGTATAGTCACGGCCAACCGGCTTGCCCGCCGCGACATCGGCCACGATCGCGTCAACGGTGGGACGGAAGTTCCAGATGGCGTTGGCGAACACCGTGCCCGGATAGCGCGGCGAATAGTCGATGAGCGAGCCGATGGCTTTCACGCCGCGCTCTTTCGCGCCGTCGGCGGTGCCGATGCGCTCGCCGAACAGGATGTCGGCGCCCGCATCAATCTGCGCCACCGCCGCTTCCTTCGCCTTGGCGGGGTCGAACCAGGCGCCGATGAAACCATTCACGAACTTGGCGTCCGGGTTCACTTCCTTCACGCCCATGCGGAAGGCATTGATCAGCAGGTTGACCTCGGGGATGGGGTAGCCGCCCACCGAACCGAACACGTTGGTCTTGGACATCTTGCCCGCCAGCATGCCGGCGAGATAGGCCGCTTCATGATTGCGGGTGCCGAAGACGCCGAAATTGTCGCCCGACGGGCCACCCGACGAGCCCATGAGGAAGGCTGTCTGCGGGTAGTCGGCAGCCACCGCGCGCGCCTCGTTTTCAACCGCGTAGCTTTCGCCCCAGATCAACTGTGCGCCGCCCTCGGCATATTCGCGCATGGCGCGCGGATAGTCGGTTGCGGAAACACCCTCCGAGAACTTGTATTCGATAAGGCCATCCGCCGCGGCGGACTGCATGGCGGCATGAATGCGCGAGTTCCAGGCATTCTCCACCGGCGAGGCGTGAATGGCTGCGACCTTGATGGGGCCTGCGGCGCTGGCGCCCCGCATGAAGGCGGGCAGCGCGATGCTGGCAGCCGCTGCGGCCAGCAATGTGCGGCGTGACGTGATGATGGGCATTCTGTTTCCTTTCCTGGGTTGTTTTTTCTTAGTCTTCGGCACGAGGGGCATAGGCTGCGGGGTCGACGAGGGTTGGCCTGCCTTCCAGCGACAGCGTGGCGCGGCGCGGCGGCGTTTCGGCGATCACCTTGCCATTGCGGATCACCGCAAGCCGGGTCGCCTTGAGGCGCACCGCCTCGATCGGATCACGGGCTTGCAGAATCACCATGCTGGCAGGCCCGCCCTTGCGCAGGGTGGGGTCTTCGAGGCCCATGGCTTTGGCGCCATTCAGTGTCACGGAATCGAAGGCCCAGGCCATCGCCTCGCGCGAGGTCATCGGCACGGCGTGAACGCCCATGTGGGCCACTTCCAGCATGTCAGCAGAGCCCAGAGAATACCATGGGTCCATGGTGCAATCCTGGCCAAAGGCAACGTTGACGCCAGCGGCGCGCAATTCCGTGACACGGGTGAGGCCGCGGCGGCGCGGGTAAGTGTCGGAGCGGCCCTGCAGCGTGATGTTGATCAGCGGATTGGGAATGACGTGTATGCCTGACTCGGCGATCAGCGGAATGAGCTTCGAGGCATAGTAGTTGTCGCCGGAATGCATCGAGGTGCAGTGCGAGGCTGTGGCGCGCTCACGCAATCCGCAGCGGATCGCTTCCGCCGCCAGTGTTTCGACATGTCGCGAC
>JBEIDW010000028.1:0-25739 GCA_040383265.1 Hyphomicrobiales bacterium | reverse complement strand
TTCAACACCATCGCGGTCGATGACGGCATCGCCATGGGTCATGACGGCATGCTCTATTCGCTGCCCTCGCGCGAAATCATTGCCGACTCTGTCGAGTACATGGTCAACGCCCATTGCGCTGACGCAATGGTCTGCATCTCGAACTGCGACAAAATCACTCCGGGCATGCTGATGGCGGCACTGCGCCTCAACATTCCGGCCGTGTTCGTTTCGGGCGGGCCCATGGAGGCGGGTAAGGTGGTGCTCTCGGGCGTCACCAAAGCGCTGGACCTCGTGGACGCGATGGTCGCTGCGGCCGATGACAATATTTCTGATGAGGACGTGAAGGCCATCGAGAAGGCGGCCTGCCCGACCTGCGGCTCCTGTTCTGGCATGTTCACCGCGAATTCGATGAACTGCCTGACCGAGGCCTTGGGCCTGTCGCTTCCCGGCAATGGTTCCACCCTTGCAACTCACTCGGACCGCAAGCGCCTGTTCATCGAAGCGGGCCACCTCGTGGTTAAACTCTGCCAGCGATATTACGAGCAGGATGATGACTCCGTGCTGCCGCGAAACGTCGCGAGTTTTGGCGCCTTCGAAAACGCCATGACGCTGGACATCGCCATGGGCGGATCCACCAACACGGTGCTGCATATCCTCGCCGCCGCGCACGAAGCGGGCATCGACTTCACCATGAGGGACATTGACCGCTTGTCGCGCCGCGTTCCTGTGCTCTCCAAGGTGGCGCCCGCCAAGTCGGACGTGCACATGGAAGACGTACACCGGGCCGGTGGCATCATGGCGATCCTTGGTGAGTTGGACCATGGCGGCCTCATCAACCGCGACCTCCCGACCGTTCATGCCCGTACCCTGGGTGAGGCGCTGGACCGCTGGGACATTGGCCGAACCACATCGGATTCCGTGCGCGAGTTCTTCCGCGCAGCGCCGGGTGGCGTGCCCACGCAAGTTGCTTTCAGCCAGTCGAGCCGCTGGGACGAGTTGGATCTCGACCGCACAACGGGTGTCATCCGCGACGTGAACCATCCTTTCTCGAAGGATGGCGGCCTTGCCGTTCTCTATGGCAACATGGCGGAAGAAGGCTGCATCGTGAAGACAGCCGGTGTGGATGAATCGATCCTCAAGTTCACCGGCAAGGCCAAGGTGTTCGAGAGCCAGGATTCGGCGGTCCATGGCATCCTGAACCGCGGCGTCGAGGCGGGCGATGTTGTCGTCATCCGCTATGAAGGCCCGCGTGGCGGCCCGGGCATGCAGGAAATGCTGTACCCGACGAGCTACCTGAAGTCGAAGGGGCTGGGCAAGGCCTGCGCCTTGATTACGGATGGCCGCTTCTCGGGTGGTACCTCAGGGCTTTCGATCGGCCATGTCTCGCCGGAAGCCGCCGAAGGCGGCCTCATCGCGCTGGTGGAGGAGGGCGATACGATCGAGATCGACATTCCGAACCGCTCGATCCGCTTGGCGGTGCCTGATGCGGAACTCGCACGTCGCCGCGCCGCAATGGAGGCCAAAGGCGACAAGGCGTGGAAGCCGGTTGAGCAGCGAAAGCGAAAAGTCACCACCGCGCTCAAGGCCTATGCCTCGCTGACCACCTCCGCATCCAGAGGCGCGGTGCGCGTCATTGACTGATACAGGAAGACGCCCCATGCCACTCCCGCCGATCCTGCTTGACGGTTATGCTCATTTCCGTTCAGGCCGTTACGCCACGGAGGCAGAGCGTTACAGGAAGCTTGGCGAAGGTTCACAAAAGCCCAAGATCATGGTCATTGCCTGCTGCGACTCGCGCGCAGCGCCGGAGACCGTCTTCGATGCCGGGCCGGGTGAAATCTTCGTTGTCCGCAACGTCGCCAACCTTGTGCCGCCCTACACGCCAGACGGTGGCCACCACGCGACCTCTGCCGCCCTCGAATTCGCGGTGATGTCGATTCAGGTGAAGCATATCGTTGTGATGGGTCATGGCCGATGCGGTGGAATCCGCGCCGCCGTGCAGGATGGTTTGCCCCTAACGCACACTGACTTCATTGGTAGCTGGATGCGCGCCATCAAGGATGTGGCCCGTATCGTGCCGCGGGAACATGATTGTGACGAGGCCCAGCATGAACGCCACATCGAACGCGCCTCGATCGAGCACTCGCTGGCGAATCTCCGCACCTTTCCGTGGATCCGCATGAGGGAGAACGCGAAACATATTTCGCTCCATGGCGTGTGGTTCGACATCTCCATGGGCGAGCTTCATGCTTATGATGAGCCACATGCCCAGTGGACCGCAGTCGGGGTGTGAGGGAATAGGTGGCGCATCGCGCTGAGCGCGGTCACATGCGCCTTGCTTGGCTCCGGCGATGGCTGTCTGCCGTCAGTCCGGCGCAGACGCTGATGAATTCATGGGTTCAATGCCGCCGCAGCACAGCCCGGACGGGCGAGGCGTCGAGGTTTGCGAACTTCAACGGCAGGGCGATCAACTCATAGTCGCCCGGCTCCACATGCGACAGCGTCAGGTTTTCGAGGATGCGCATATCGGCCGTGCGGCAGGCGTGATGAGAGTCGAGTGTCTTGGATGTTTCCGGATCGACCGACGGCGTATCGATGCCGACCAGCCTCGTGCCTTTCTCCGCCAGTAACGCCACCGTTTCCGGTGCGAGCGCCCGAAACCCCGCTGGCCATTGCTTGGCATCCCACTTGTCCATCAGGCGCAGAAGGATTCGCGGTGGAGCGGACTCGAGCAAATCAGCGATGTGACGCGGTTCGCAGAGTGGTCCTTCTCCACGGGCATCGATGACGCGGCAGGGTCCGAGATAGGGCTCAAGGTCGAGCGCCGCCGCTGTCCTGCCGGATGCATCATAGTGGAGCGGCGCATCGGCATGTGTGCCGCAGTGAACAGAGAATGCAACGCGGGAGACATTCACCGGACAGTTCGGTCCAATGCGGAAGGTCCAGGCTTCCTCATAGGTTGAATCACCGGGAAAGCCTGCCATGCCTGGCGCTAGTGTCTGCGAAATGTCGATGATCACGTGACCGCCTTTTTCGCCAGAAATTGTGGCTGGTCCCATGCGCGCGTGTCCAGAATGCGGGCGAGGATATCGACAGCGTCCCACACGTCGGTGAAACTGGTATAAAGGGGTGTGAAGCCAAAGCGCATCATGTCGGGTGCGCGGAAATCGCCCACCACGTTGGCCGCGATCAGCGCCTGCATCACGGCATAGCCTTGCGTGTGGTGGAGCGACACATGCGAGCCCCGCTCTTCCATATTCCTGGGTCCCGCAACGCTCACGCCGTGCGCGCCGCAACGCTGGCTCACAAGATCAATGAACAGGGAACACAGCGCGAGGGACTTCCAGCGCACGACAGTCATGTCCACATCGTCCCAGACATCGAGTGCGGCATCGAGGGCGGCCAGCGAGAGGATAGGCTGGGTGCCGCATTGATTGCGGATGATGCCGGGAGCTGGTCTGTAGTCGAGGTCGAACGTGAAGGGTGAGGCGTGGCCCCTACCATCCGGCCAGTGGCGGCTGCACAGTATTCTGCAGGCCAGGGCGGACATAGAGGAAGGCAGGGGCGCCGGGGCCGCCGTTGAGATACTTATAGGTGCAGCCCAGCGCGAAATCGGCATGTGTGCCCTGAAGATCAACCGGCGTCGCGCCCGCCGAATGCGCCAGATCCCAGATGGTCAGCGCGCCCTTCTTGTGGGCCTTTTCCGTGACGGCCTTCATGTCGTGCATGCGGGCGGTACGGTAATCGACCTCGGTGAGCATGGTGAAGGCAATGCTCTCGTCGATCGCATCCGTTACCTCTTCAGGAGACACCACCTTCAAATGATAGCCGTCATCCAGCAGGTCCCGGAAGCCCTGCGCCACATAGAGGTCGGAGGGGAAGTTGCCGGAGTCCGAGAGAATCACCCGGCGTGAGGGGGTCAGCTTCGCCGCCGCACCGATGAGCTTGAAGAGGTTGACGGAAATCGTATCGCCCGCGACCACGCTTCCGGCGGGTGCGCCGATCAGCCGCGCAATGCGGTTGCCCACTCTCTGCGGCAGATTGAACCAGCCATGATCGTTCCAGGACTTGATGAGCGTTTCACCCCACTGATTTTCCGCTACGTCTTTGATGCGGGCGGGAACATTCCTTGGCAGCACGCCCAGCGAATTGCCATCGAGATAGATCATGCCCCCGGGAATCATGAAGGCGGCGCGCTTGTGCTTCAGCGGGTCGGCGTGGTCGAGGGCTTCACAGTCAGTGCGTTGCATCGGTCAGGCTCCATGAAAGGGCAGATAATCAGCGCGGGTTGCGGCACGCAAGGGCACTGGCCGGCTTCGGCCTCGGCTGCCTTGCGCCGGCAAGGCTTTCTGGCCCGGCCACCAGTTTTTCAGGTCTGTTGCTGCCCGCCATTCCCGGTTTTGGGGACTCCCGGGCGCCTCCGGCCGGTGCCAGGGTCGGCAGGCGCGAAGGATGCGCCTCGGCCTGCAGCTTTCTCATGCCGGAAAAGCGCTTGCGATGGTTGACCTTAAACCCCTCCATGCCCCAGTATGCGGGCTGAAATTCCAAACAGGTGACACACATGGAATATGCAGCACCAGAAACAACCAAGGCGGCGGTTGCGCTGCTCGCCAAGGCCAAGGGGAGTGCCTATGTGCTCGCGGGGGGTTCTGACCTGCTCGTGCGCATGAGGGGCGGGTTCGTTGAGCCGGATCTCGTGGTCGACATCAAGCGTATCAAGGCGATGCGCGAGGTGAAGAAGACCGCCTCCGGCTTCGTGATTGGCGCGGCTGTGTCCTGCGCTGAACTTGGCGAGAACAAGGCTCTGATCAAGGCCTGGCCGGGTGTGGTCGAAGCCGCGAACCTGATCGGTTCCAAGCAGGTGCAGGGCCGCTGCACAATGTCGGGCAATCTCTGCAACGCCTCTCCCGCCGCCGACAGCGTTCCGGCGCTCGTCGCCGCCGGCGCCAAGGCTGTGGTGCAGGGCCCCAAGGGCAAGCGCACCGTGGCGGTGGAGCAGATTCCCGTCAGCCCTGGCAAGAATTCGCTGAAGAAGGGCGAACTGATCGAATCGATCGTGCTTCCAGCCCGCAAGCCGCGCTCGGGCGATGCCTATCTTCGCTTCATTCCGCGCTCCGAAATGGACATCGCGGTGGTGAGCGCCAGCGTCAGCCTGACGCTTGATGCCAAGGGCGTCATCACCGGGGCCCGCGTGGCGCTGGGCGCTGTCGCTCCCACGGTTCAGCTTGTCGCCGCCGCCGCAAAGGCGATCATCGGCACCAAGCTTGATGACGCGGCGCTGGAAAAGCTGGGTGCTGCGGCTTCGGCGGCCTGCCGCCCGATTGATGACAAGCGCGGCACCATCGAATTCCGCACCAAGGTTGCCGCCGTGCTGGCAAAGCGCGCCGCGGCTATCGCCTATACCCGCGCAGGAGGGAAGAAGTAATGGCCGTTCTCGTTTCCACCACCATCAATGGCGATACGGTCGAATTCGCCTGCGAAGCCAATGAGTCGCTGCTCGACGTGTTGCGTAACCGCCTGGGGCTGACCGGCGCCAAGGAAGGGTGTGGCACGGGTGACTGCGGCGCCTGCTCCGTGCAGGTCGATGGCCGCCTCGTGTGCGCCTGCCTCATGCTCGGCGTTGAAGCTGAGGGCCATGAGATCGAGACCGTCGAAGGCATGGCCAACGGCGCGGAGCTCCACCCGCTCCAGACGAAGTTCCTCGAACACGCCGCGCTGCAGTGCGGCGTGTGCACGCCGGGCTTCCTGATCGCCGCCAAGGCGCTTCTCGAACGGAACCCGAATCCCACCGAGGAAGAAATCCGCTTCGGGCTTGCCGGCAATCTTTGCCGCTGCACCGGCTATGACAAGATCGTGCGCGCCGTTCAGGACGCCGCAAAAGTAATGAGGGGTTAAGATAATGGCACCTTCGGAAAGCACTCTGGCCCATCCCTTCGAGGATGCGCCCAAGCATGTGAGCCCCACGGTCGTTCATGACCCGGTTCTTGCCAAGACGGACTTCAAGCGCGTCGGCACCCGCCCTCTGCGCCCTGATGGCCTCGACAAGGTGACAGGCCGCGCCCGCTATGGCGCGGACTTCAACCTGCCGGGCCAGCTCGTCGGCCTTGTGTTGCGTTCGCCCCATGCCCACGCGAAGATCAAGAAGATCGACACGTCCAAGGCTGAAAAGCTGGCGGGCGTGAAGGCCGTGATCACGGCGACCGATCTTCCCGATCATACCGGCGGCGACCAGTCGATGTATGACATCCTGGAAAACTGCCTGGCGCGCGGCACGGCGAAATATGATGGCCACGCGGTGGCCGCTGTGGCCGCCATTGACATGGCGACCGCCCGGCAGGCGCTGAAGCTCATCAAGGTGGACTATGAGGTTCTCCCCCATGTCACCGACGTGGATGAGGCTGTGAAGCCTTCCGCGCCGCTGGTGAACCCCAAGATGTTCACCGAAGGTGTGGAGCCCAAGCCGAAGAAGCCCTCCAACATCGCCAAGCGCACCGAATTTGGCCATGGCGACGTGGATGCGGGCTTCAAGCAGGCTGACATCATTGTCGAGCGCACATTCCGGACCGAGCAGACGCACCAGGGCTATATCGAACCTCACGCCTGCGTGGCGAGCGTCTCGCCGGATGGCACGGGCGAATTGTGGGTCTGTACCCAGGGCCACTTCGTGTATCGCAATCATTGCGCCATGCTGCTGGGCATGGATGTGTCGAAGCTGCGCGTCACCTCCTCCGAAATCGGCGGCGGCTTCGGCGGCAAGACGCATGTATGGGCCGAGCCCGTGGCGCTTGCCCTGTCGCGCAAGGCCAACCGCCCGGTGAAGGTGGTGATGAGCCGCGAGGAAGTGTTCCGCGCGTCCGGCCCCACTTCTGCCACCTCCATCGATGTGAAGATGGGCGTGAAGAAGGACGGCACGATCGTTGCGGCAGATGCGACGCTGCGCTTCACCAATGGCCCGTATTACGGCATGTGGGCTGAACTCGGTGCCATGACGGCCTTTGCCTGCTATGATCTGAAGAATGTCCGCACGGTCGGCTATGAAGTGTTCGTGAACCGCCCGAAGACGGCGGCTTACCGCGCACCCTCCGCCCCCATGGCGGCCTTCGCGGTCGAGAGCGTCGTCGATGAACTTGCCCACAAGATCGGCATGGATGCGGTGGAGTTCCGCATCAGGAACGCGGCCAAGCAGGGCACCAAGTCGTCCTACGGCCCGGTCTATGGCCCGATCGGCATCGGCGCCACGCTTGAGGCGGCGAAGAAGCATCCGCACATGAAGGCTCCGCTGGGCAAGAAC
This sequence comes from Hyphomicrobiales bacterium, assembly GCA_040383265.1. Classification (GTDB taxonomy): domain Bacteria; phylum Pseudomonadota; class Alphaproteobacteria; order Rhizobiales; family Aestuariivirgaceae; genus Aestuariivirga. Next base: position 18,466 of record JBEIDW010000028.1, on the reverse strand, counting down.
CAGGGGCGCGGCATGGCCTGCGGCTTCTGGTTCAACTTCGGCGGCCAGACCTGCACGGATATCAACGTCAGCCCCGATGGCTCGGTGACCCTCACCGTCGGCACGGTGGATGTGGGCGGCTCGCGCGCCTCCCTTGCACTCTGCGTGGCGGAAGAGCTGGGCGTTCCCTATGAGCAGGTGAAGTGCCTTGTGGCCGACACCGGCACCCTCGGCCACAATGACATGACCGATGGCAGCCGCGGTACCTTCTCCTCCTCGATGGCCGGCATCTTTGCCGCCCGCAACGCGGTGTCCGTGCTGAAGGAGCGCGCCGCCAAGATGTGGGAAATCCCGGTGGAGGACGTGATCTGGGAAGATGGTCACGCCAAGGCCAAGGGCAGCAAGTACGGCAATCTGGCGCCGCTCTCCCTCAAGGAGATCGCGGCCGCCGCTGGCAACACCGGCGGCCCGATTGCCGGCCACTCCGAAATCGTGGCGGATGGGGCGGGCGTGTCATTTGCCACCCACATCGCGGATGTAGAGGTCGATCCCGAGACCGGCCGCTCCCGGATCGTGCGCTACACGGTCATTCAGGATGCCGGCAAGGCTGTGCACCCGACCTATGTGGAAGGTCAGTATCAAGGCGGTGCTGCGCAAGGCATCGGCTGGGCGCTCAACGAAGAGTACATCTACGGCAAGGACGGGCGGCTGCAGAATCCGGGCTTCCTCGACTACCGCATCCCGGTGTGCTCCGACCTGCCGATGATTGACACGCAGATCCTCGAGATCCCCAACCCCAACCACCCCTATGGCGTGCGCGGCGTGGGCGAAACCTCGATCGTTCCGCCGCTCGCGGCCATTGCGAACGCCATGTCGAACGCGTTCGGTGTGCGCATGACGCATGTGCCGATGTCGCCGCCGCGCGTCCTCAAGGCGCTCGAGGCGGCAAAGAAGGCCTGATTTGGCCGAGATACACCTTTGGGGGGCGCTCCGTCCGGCAGCGGGCGGAGCGTCTTCCGTTATGGTGGACGCAAAAACCATCCGGGAACTCTTCCGCAAGCTGGAGGAGCTTTATCCCGGCATGGCCCCCCACATCGCACGTGGCGTGGCCGTGTCCATCAATGGCAAGATCTACCGTGACAACTGGCAGGCCGAACTGCCCGAGGGCGCGGAAATCTATTTATTGCCGCGCATTCAGGGCGGGTGACGCCGCACTTTCCGGCCGTGCCTGAGCGCGTGTCAGCAGCGGCTTGGTTTTACTTGTACTAACTTATATGATGCCTCATCGATTTGGTGATGAGGGTTCAGACGATCATGATGCTACGCAGGAATTTATTGGCACGGTGGGCCTCTTTCGCGATCCTGGCCTGCCTGACGTTTGTCATTCCTGTCAGCCCTGGCGCTGCGGCGCAGGATGCCCCTCTGGCATCGTGGAACGATGGCCCGGCAAAGCGTGCGATCATCGATTTCGTCTCGGCGGTTACCTCGCCGTCCAGCCCTGATTTCGTGCCGCCGGCAGAGCGTATCGCGACCTTCGATATGGACGGGACATTGTGGGTCGAACAGCCTGTTTACCCCGACGTAGCCTTTGCATTTGACCGGCTGGTGGCGCGCGCCAGCACCGACCCTGCGCTTGCGGCAGAAGAGCCCCTCCGCAGTATTCTGGCTGCGGGGCCATCGACCCTCAACCAGCTCAGCAGTGCCGAGATTGAAACACTGCTCAACCTGGCCATATCCGGCATGACGGTCGAGCAATTCGATTCAGAGGTTCAAAGCTGGCTTGCGGCGGAGCGGCAGGCGTGCTGGAAAGCGCCTCATACACGGCTTGCTTATCTGCCAATGATGGATCTGCTGGCCTTTTTTGAGGCTCATGGCTTCAAGAACTTCATCGTGACCGGCAGCAGCCAGGATTTTGCCCGCAGGTTCGCGGGGGATGTGCTGGGCCTACCGCCCGAACAGGTGATCGGCACGGCGCGGCTTCCGGAGTTCGCGCTTGATGCAAGCGGCGCGCCGCAGCTGATTGCCGGTGCTCATTCCATGTTCAAGGTCGTAGGCCCTGGCAAGCCGGAGGCCATTCATCTCTTCATCGGACAGCGCCCCGTTGCCGCCTTCGGCAATTCGGGCGGTGATGCCGACATGCTCGACTATGTGTCTGCGCGCAAGGGCCGGAGCCTCGCCATGCTGGTGCTTCACGATGACGGTGAGCGCGAATATGCCTATGGCCCCGCGCTTGGCCTGCCCAGCAACGGCGTCGGTGTCTTTGATCAGGCGCTTTATGACCGGGCCAACAAATCCGGATGGCATGTCATCAGTATGCGCAACGAATGGCGAGAGGTGCTGCCGGGCTTGCAGAAGCCCACATCTTCCGATGCGTCAGGGGCCTGCGCGCTTCGCTAGCATACAGGATACGCCCGCTGCCGCTGTGTATCTGGCGGACCGCGCTTCGCTTTCGCGGGACGCAGGCTTATGGGTTTTGTCAGGCTCGCGCCGGGCGCGCCAAAAAAAACGCGTCCCGTTTAAGGGACGCGCGTGCGACGGATGAACCGGATTACGCCGGCCTCAGACGCTGTTGTAGAGGATCTGAGTTTACCTCAGAGGGCCCGCAGCTGGTCAGCGGACTGCTTGCCCGAGCGGCGATCGGTCGCCACTTCGTAGGAAACCTTCTGGTTCTCCTGAAGGGTCCGCAGGCCGGCGCGTTCAACAGCGCTGATGTGAACGAAGACGTCCTTGCTGCCGTCTTCGGGCTCAATGAAGCCATAACCCTTGGTTTCGTTGAACCACTTTACTTTTCCGTTTGCCAAAATGTCGTCTCGCTTTCGTGGATTGAGCCCTTGGAACTGCCAAGGGCGGTAGAGACGTAAACAGGTCTCTCACCCAAATGTCAATGTCTCACCGAAAAACAGGGGTGGGGCCGGATTCCGGGGGCCGGGCCAGCCCCGAGCGGACCCAGCCCGAAGATAGCATATCCAGTGTGGACCGGCGGGGTGGCAAAGGCGGCTTGCCGCCCTGTTTTGGCCGTCTCACAGGCCCCAGTAGAGGCTGAGTTGCAGGGTCGTCCAGTTCTCGTCCGCCCCGATATCGCGGAGCGCTTCGCCTGGTACGGCGAAGGAAGCAATCGTCTGCAGGTAGAGATTGCGGTTGATAGCCCAGCGGCTGGACAGGGTGAACTCCTGTCCAAGATCATGTGATCTGAGCGTGCCAAGCGCCGGGTTGCCGCCCATGTTGTTGAGTTGGGGTGCCGACAGCCTGTGATAGTCGACCGTAACGTTCAGCGTTTCGACGGGAACGACGTTTAGCTGGACACGATGTGTGGCCAGGTTGGAGTTCGACGTCAGCTTTCCGAAGGAGATGCCCTGCAGCCAGATGCCAAGCCCGGAGTTGAGCAGCGGATCATAGCGCTCATAGGTTTTCGTGACGGGATCGTCGCCGGAGAAAGAAGCGTAGCGGTAGGAGAGGCTGGGTGTCCACGGCGTATTGCGGGCGATGTAACCGAGCGTGCCATATCCGGCCCAGGCCGACATGGCGTAATCGGGGTGGGACTGGTGCGCGATCTCGCCCTCGAACCAAATGCCGTCGAAGGCGATCTTCTTCCACACCAGGTGAGCGGAGAGCGTGTTGAGGCCCTGCCGCTGCAGCGAGAGGCCGTAAGGGTTTGCATAGACCGAGTCAGAGTGTGGGATAGTCATTGCCGTTGCATCAAGCGCAAGATTATCGGTGAACCTGTAGCTGATATTGCCGCCGAGAAAGGTGCTGCCGGTTTCGAGCGATTCGATTTCGTCCGGGTTGATGTAGAAGGCATTGAAGCCCCAGGGGCCGAAGCGGCCATCAGCCAGCACCGAGAAATCATTGGTGAGACGGGGGCCAAGATAGGTAGCCCCGCGCGGCCCGGCATTGGCGGACCCCTTCACCAGGTTGACGAGGAAGCCGTCATTCAGCGTGTAGGTCTGGCGGCCAACGGAGAGCTTGGCCCTGTTGCCCGTTGTGGCGTCGGCATAGAGCAGCCCGGCATAGGCCTTCTCCACTGCATCGAAGTCACGCGTGTCATCGCGGAAGATGTCCTGGCCGATTGACCACGTTTTCATGCCGGTCAGCGCGCCGAAGGCGTAGAGCGGGGCATCGCCGATCTGTGTTGCAAAGCCGATGCCGAGTTCGAGGCTGCCCTCCGTCCAGGTGGCCTGCCTGCCGGGAAGATGGCCCGCCAGTGGATTGTACCTGTTGAACAGCTCCGGCTGGCCAAACCACGGGTTGCTGTCTGAATAGGCGCCAAGCCCGCCCGCCACGATGGCGGTGATGAGGGTTTGGTCGTTCTTGAAGAATACTGGAAAATCGCCAAGTTCCCCGGCAAGCACGCCAGACGGGCCTTCGCTTTTCTGTGCAGGCGGCGCGGCATCGACGATAAATTCCACCCGCACGGCATTGGCCCCTTGAGGGAGCAGGCGATAGTCAACCCTTGCCACTGCCGCGGCCTTGGCCATTGTGGCCGTGAGCCGGGCCAGTTCGATGCTGCTGAAACTCGTTCCTGGCAGCTTGTCCGCAAGTCTTTGAACCGCGGCGCGTGCTTGCGAATCCCGGGCTTTGTCGCCGCTGGTCTTTCGCAATGTCACCCGGACGGATTCAATACTTACTCCTTCCGCCTGCCGGGGCTGTGTCAGGTAATTGGGCTGGGAGGATGTCTCCTGCGCGATGACCGGCGCGCCGGGCATTGCCGCAAGCACGACTGCTACGGCAAGACTCCTGCGGACCCGTCTCAGCATCAGGTTGCTATGTGCCGAACAGGCGGACGACGTTGCCGCCACCGTGGACATTGATGGTCTGGCCGCTCACCCAAGCGCTGGCGGGAGAGCACAGCCACAACATGGCGTTCGCCACATCTTCCGGCTTTCCGGGGCGTCCGGTGAGGTTGTCCGGTTGGGATAGGCGCTGCTGCATCTCGGGGTCGATCCCGGCATCGCCATAGCCCTCGGTCATCACCGTGCCGATCAGTACATTGTTCACCCGCACTTTCTTGGCCAGCAGATGGGCAATGGAGATCATCATCTGGTTCAGCGCCGCCTTGGCTGTCGCATAGGCCAGAATGTCATAGGCAGGGGCGGCGGAAGACATGGAGCCGGAATTGGTGATCGTCGCGTTCTTCGCCTTCAGGAGATACGGCAGGCATGCCATGCTCATGCGGTAGGCGCTAATGGTGTTAAGCTTGTAGGAGGCGATGAAGGCATCTTCGCCAATGGCTGCGGGGTCTTCGTGGCGTCCGCCCCAGCCCACATTGTTGACCAGCGTCGAGACGCCGCCGAAGGCTTTGACGGTCGCAGCAACCGTGGCGCTGATGTCATCAAGGGATGTAACATCGCAGGCAATGCCGAGGCAGTCATTGCCTGTTTCCCTGCTGATTGCGGAAGCAGTATCTTGCGCCATGTCACCGTTGAGGTCGGCGATCATCACCCTTGCGCCAGCGCCTGAAAGCGTTCTGGCAATGCCAGCCCCAATGTTTTGGGCGCCGCCCGTGATGATGACGGAGTGTCCATTCATCCGGAAATCGGCAAGCGCGTCATAAGCCATCATGAGAGACTCCTTTGTTTGGGTGCAGATTGAAAAGCGGCGAGGAGCGGCAGTCAGTCGAGCTCCTGAATGCCGCCGCCAGACACCGTGAGAACCTGTCCGCTCACCCAGCTTGCGGCTGGCGAGCAAAGGAACAGCGCGGCATTGGCGATGTCATCCGCCTGGCCGAGCCGCCCGAGCGGCGTATGTTTCAGCATCGCCGCCTCGATCTCGGGTGTGAGGACGGTTGCCAGCGCATCAGTCTTGATGGCGCCGGGTGCGATACAGTTGACGCGAATGCCCATCGGCCCGAGGTCAAAGGCGATATTGCGCGTGAGGTGGTTCACCGCCGCCTTGGATGAAGCGTAGGATGCCATGCGCGTGTTTGTGTTCTCGCCCGCCATGGAGGAGATGTTCAGCACCGCGCCGCCACCCGCCGCCTGCATGTGCGGCGCGCACAACTGGGTAAGGCGGAACAGCGAGAAGACATTGAGTTGGTAAGCCCACTCGAAATCGCTCATCGGCATGTCGAAGGGCTTCGGGCCGCCGCCACCGGCGTTGTTGACGAGGATGGTGAGCTTGCCGAAGGCCTTCATCGCGGCGTCTGCTGCGGCGGCAAGGTGCTCTTCCTTGGTGACGTTACACGCCATTCCAATGGCCTTGCCACCTCGCGCACGGATGTCTTGCGCCACTGCCTCTGCGCCCGCCTGCTTGATGTCCGTCACCACGATGGCGGAACCTGCTTCCGCGAATGTCAGCGCGATGGCCCTGCCGATGCCGGCGGCTGCCCCCGTGACAACCGTCACCTGTCCGTCCAGGCTGAACTTGTCGGTAACCGGCATGGCTGTTCCCTCCCAAATGTTGAATGCGGACACAACTGAAGGTTATGAATCTCTGCCAGGCGGGTTGACTTGTAAAGTGGTTTGCGGCCCAATTTGGGTCGGCAGCGGGAGGGCAAATGGAAGAGCAAATCAAAGAGAATTTCGGAAAGATCTGGCCTGCACATGTCGGCAATCTGACGCGGTTTTTGGTCAGCTGCCGCCGGGTCTTTGACGGCGATTTCGACATGTTCCTCATTCTCGCTGTCATCGGGGACTGCACGTATTCGCAGCAGCATGCCGACCCCAGCCAGAATTACGAGGCATTCAAGGCAGGCCAACTGAAGGCGACACCGCCTGTCAACATCAACATCCGCTCGATTGCTGAGTATACTGGCATCCCGCGCGAGACGGTGCGGCGCAAGATCAATCAACTCGTCGAAAAGGGATGGGTGAAGCGCGGGGCCAATGATTACCTGACCGCCACACGCAAGTCCTCTACGGAACTTCAGCCGCTCACCGAGGCGAGCATTCGGTACATCGCGGGCATGATCCAACTGTTCCGTGATGCGCTACCGCCGGAGATAAAGGCGGGCAGCACGCCGCGATTGAAGCGAAGGGACTAGGCGCAGGCGCGATCTTGTCCGGCATCGCTGTATCAGCGTGGCCCCAGTCCCGTGGGCGCTGAGGGGCGTTGCTCCCGCCACGCCGGCAACAGTTCCGTGATGATGCCGCTGTCATGGACTGCAAACAATTCATAGCCGTTGAGGATGAGGTGTCCCGGGCGGTAGATGCGGTTGTCCTGTTCGAGCATGGCCCGGAACGCTGGGCGCAGTCCGGCGGCGGAGAGCAGGTTCAGACAAGCCCCCGTCGCCGCCGGGTCGGGCAGGCTGGTCATGGCGCTTCTCGCGCCGTGGAACACCCAGATGGAGGCGCCGCTTGCCTTGGCATTTTTGGCCCTGGAGGAACAGCGGGCTGCAACCCGAGGCCCAGATGGAGCCTTCTGTCACCCGAGTTGTGAACTCCATCCGCGTGCTGACCTCTCTGAGCACCGCCACAACCTTTTGAACCAAGCTGAAATCGCTGCCGTCGCTGTCCAGTTTGAGGATCGCGCTATGGTACGTGCGACGGGATGTCAGAAGGACTTCGCGGAGCTGGTCGGCAAGCGTCGCACGCAGCGGGCCGGTGTAGCGCAGGCGAATGGCATCATCCGCCATCCAGGGAAGAGACTCTTGCGCGAAGACTTGCAGTCCGGGAGGATTGGAGGGCTCCTACCAGTGGGTCTCTATCGCGCCGAGGCCGGGCTCATTCTTGAAAGCCGGCACCTGCGCAACTTCAGATGTACCGAGCACCAGAAACAAGAAGGGCGGCACCCACCACTGCATCGCGTTCTCCCCAGCGGGCCATCAAAACCGGGGTGCTTTGAAAAGTTCCATTTGCTTTATCCGCGAGCCGCGCTGGCGTTGCGGGTGCTGATGGCATATGAATGGTGAAACACCTGTTGGCGGCCGGAAAACCCGTTCCGCCGGTTTTCATTTGAACGGTCATCGACGCATGAGACTGCTGAAACTGTTCTGGCAGAGAGCTGTTATCTTCGGCTTGGGAGTCTTCAGCGTCTGGCTGATCGTCTTTGTGGTTTTTGAATTCACCGACAACCAACTGCCATGGATACTGGCATTGGGGGTGACCTATGGCATCGCCGCCTACGTCATACTTCCGCGGGTAATCCGCTTTGGCGTCAAGGTGCTCAAGCGGAACCATATCCCAGCCTATACGACAACCGGGGATGGGCTGGCGGGCGATCCTGTTAACATCGCCCTGATTGGTACCATCGCTCAGTTGCGCGAGGCATTTGCCGCACTTGGCTGGGTGGAGGCCGATGCGCTCAATCTCCGAAGCTCTTGGCGCATGGCACGTGCCTTCGTGCTGAACCAACCTTATCCCGCAGCCCCCTTCAGCACGCTCTTTCTTTTTGGCCGGGGGCAGGACATCGGCTTTCAGAAAGCAATCGGTGACAGCCCGCGCAAGCGCCATCACATCCGGTTCTGGGGCCTCGACCCCGAGCAGGCCAGTGAAACGCTACAAACCGCAAGTTTCTGGGTCAGGACGGAAAAACCAGATGACGGAGCGCGCGTGATCTGGATTGGGGCGGCGACGAAGGATACGGGCATTTCGTTCACGAAGCTGTCATTCCAGGTCACCCATGCAACTGATTCCGATTCGGATGCGGAGCGCGATCTCGTGATCTCTGCGCTTCAAGGCAGGCAACTCATCGGGGCTGTTACGTCCTACAATGACAGCGCGGACCTGCCGGCAAAGCGTGTCAATCATTACGTCTTTGATGGCGATGTCAGCGTGGCTACGCTGACGGGTTGAATCCAACCCCGCTCGAGGTTGCCTCGTTCCGGCATTCGTCAGTCAGGAGCAATGTGCAAGAACACAGGAGTAGGATTGGTCGCCAAACTTGCAGGAAGGGCCGTCTTCTACCGGGAGAAGAAGCTGTTGCCGATCAGCACAGTGAAGAACGAGACGCTGGCTGTCAGCACCGTGCCCCAGATCATGTCAATGACGGCAATCTTCGTGGTGAATCCCTTAATTACCGCGAGGTTGGTAAGGTCATAGGTGCCATAGGCGATCAGACCGAGGATGGCGCCATAGAGCAGTGCCTGTGCGGCTGACTGCGCCTGAAACGCAGGCCAGATCACCATCACCATCAAGCCCGTCACATACAGGATGTAGAACAGGCCTGCTGCAGAGAGATTGGGCGGTTGCCGCAAGAGCGCGCCGATTTCCGCCGTGTAGAACCCACGGCCCAGCCACAGAAGCCACACCATGTCGATGGCAAGGAAGAGGATTGCGGCGGTAATCCATAGCATGATCCAGTCGAGCATTTGATGCATCCCCTTTGGATGGTCTACGCCGGAAACACCGGAAGGATCACCCGCTCCGGGCGCCGTTATGAAGACCGGGTGAACCGATAGACTCCGACATCGATGCTGCCTTCGGCGAAGCCCGCTTCGCAGTAGCAAAGATAGTATCGCCAGCGCCGCCGGAAGGCCTCGTCGAAGCCCAATGGGCTGATGGCCGTCCATGCCGCCTCGAAGCGCTTGTGCCACATGTCCAGCGTGCGGGCATAGTCCTGGCCGAATGTCTGGTGCGTCCCGAAGGTCAGGCCGGCGCGCACCGCCTGTTCGGCGAGAATCGTCTTGGTTGGCAGCATGCCGCCTGGGAAGATATAGCGCTGGATGAAGTCGGTCTTGCGCCGGTATCGCGGATACATTGCCTCGCTGATGGTGATGGCCTGCACCGCCGCGGAGCCGCCGGGCTTCAGCCTGTCATGCAGCACCTTGAAATAGGTCGGCCAGTTGGCTTCGCCCACCGCTTCGATCATTTCGATCGAGGCGATGGCGTCGAATTGTTCCCGCACGTCCCGGTAATCCTGAAAGCGGATCTCGGCGCGCTCGCCCATCCGTTGCCGCGCATAGGCAAACTGCTCCTCCGAGATGGTGAGGCCGGTGACGCGGTGGCCCTGATCTGCCGCAACCTCAGCGAAACCGCCCCAACCGCATCCGATTTCCAGAATTTCCGATGGCTTGGAGAGTGACAACGCATCAAGCACCAATTCATACTTGGCAACTTGTCCCGCTTCGAGGCCCTTCGTGCCACCGCCGAAGAAGGCGGAGGAATAACTCATCGTCGGGTCAAGCCACTGCGCATAAAAGGCATTGCCGAGATCGTAGTGGGCATGGATGTTGCGCCGCGCGCCGGCCCTGGTGTTTGGGCGGAGGATGTGGAACAGGCGATCCACCGGGCTGCGGTGAAATACGGGCCGCGCCGCTTCATCAAGGGCGGGGCGGTTCTGCAGGTAGAAACGCATCAGCGCGGCGAGGTCGCTGGTGTCGATGTCGCCCGCCATGAAGCTTTCGGCAAAGCCGATGGCGCCGCGGCGGAAACCGTTCCACAGGGGCCTGTAGTTCCTGAGTTGCAGGTCGCAGGCGATGCCCGGCCTGTCGTATCCCCATCGGTGCTGGCGGCCCGAGGGAAGAGTGATTGTAATACCGCCTGCAACGGCGCGCGGCATGATCCGCCGTCCGGCGGCGGAGATGATCTGACCCAGGAGGCCATCCCGGGCTTTCAGCGTTTCGGTGGTCACGGCTTTGCGCTGCCCTCTGGTACGACGTCGATGGTGTGGTTCGGCCCGGTTGGGCGGCGGTTGAGTTTCAGGCCTTTCCACCACAGGCGCAAGGCCTCGAGGTGAATGCCGCCGATGACCTTGAATGTGAGGAAAGGCATGCGTGTGAAGCAGGCCAGAAGCTGTCCGTCATCCAGCGTCCGGCGCGTTCCGCTAACATAGGCCTTCAACACCGGCTTTCCGGCCACACTCAACGCCACGCCCAGCGCAAGTTTTTCGCTGGGTTCCGTAAAATGGAAGCTGTAGCGCCCCTCCACCTTGTTGAAGGGGGAAACAAAGAAATGCTTGTCCGCGTGCTGCAGATGCGTTTCTGAAGCTGGCACCACATAGGAATGGCGGCCGCCGAAAGTGTTGTTTACCTCGTAAATCATCATGCACAGCTGGTCTTGCGCATTGAAGCCATAATAGACGGTGAGCGGGTTGAAAACGTAGCCCAGCACGCGGGGATAGCAGAACATAAAGATGCGCCTTACATTCTCGCCGCCATCCGCCTTGCGCATAAGCGCCCAGGCGTGCTCGCGTACCGGCGTACCGTCTCCCGGACCATGGTCACGGTCACGTAGCGAAATCAGGCCCGGGCGATTGTAACTGAAGAGGCGAAGCGAGGATGCGGTTTCGGCGATGCGGTCAACATCGATGAAGATGTTGAACACGCGGTAGCGCATTTCATGACGCACGGGCGCGAACCGCTTGTGCACCACTTCACCCATGTAGAGGCAGCTTTCTGCCATTTCAGGCAACAGCTTCGGATTGCGGCTGAGGACCGCGCTGATCCGGTCCGAGGAAGATCCGGCCGGATTCATTGGCAACCCGCCAAGGGCGGCGCATGCCTGCAAGCTGCTCGGCCACGGCAAGGCCGGACTGGATGCCATCCTCATGGAAGCCCGCGCCAAAGTAAGCGCCGCAGAACCAGGTGTTGCGCTTGCCCTGGATCGTCCACAACTCCTTCTGCGCCCGCATGGCGGCCGGGTCGAAGATCGGATGCGCGTAATCGAACTCGGCCAGCACCTTGGCGACATCCGGTTCCTCCAGCGGATTGAGGCTGACGAAGAGCGGTGTCTCGACGGGGAGCGGCTGCAGCTTGTTCATCCAGTATGTGACCGTACTCGCCGACCCTTCATGGGGCGGCAGTCCGGAGGTGTAATTCCAACTCGACCAGAGCCTGCGCCTCCGTGGCATAAGGCGATCGTCGCGGTGCAGTATGGCCCGGTTGCGCGAATAACGGAAGTCCCGCAGCAGGCGGCGCTCCTCGGGCGAGGCATCGGTCAGCATATTCAGCGTCTGATCGGCGTGGGTGGCGATCACAACATCATCGAAGCGCTGCTCCTCTCCGTTGAGGGCGCGCAACGTGACGCCGCCTTCGTGGCGTCTGATGGCGCTGATCGGAGTACGCAGCCGCGTCTCGAACCTGCCGCTGCGGATGAGGCGGGAGACATACTCGCGCGAGCCGCCCTTGACCGTGCGCCACAGCGGACGCTTGGTGATCTGGAGTAGGCCGTGATTGCTGAAGAATGTGAGGAATGCCTTTGCCGGATAGGCGCGCATGTCGCCAGGCGCTGCCGACCAGATGGCGCCTGCCATTGGCAGCAGGTGCCGGTCCATGAAATAGTCCGAATAGCCCTCCGACTTGAGGAATTCGGCGATTGTCACATCTTCGGCGAGTGATGGTAGTTTCGCCAGTGTCGTCTTGAAGAAACGTGGGATGTCGCGGATCAGCCGCCAGTGGCCCGGGTTCACCAGATTGCCTGCATTGCCCAGAAGCTGTGCGGGGCCGGAGCCTGCATATTCATAGGCGCCGTTCCCCATCGACACCGAGAAGCTCATATTGGACGGAGCCGTCGGCACCCCGAGGTGCTCGAACATGGCCGTGAGGTTGGGGTAGGCGGGTGGATTGTAGACGATGAAGCCGGTATCGACAGGTACGTCCCGGCCGTCGACCTCGCAGTCGACGGTGTTGGAGTGGCCGCCGGGCCGGTTGTCCGCTTCTATCAGGGTGACCTGATCAGTATGTGACAGGAGCCAGGCAGCAGACAGGCCGGAAATGCCCGATCCGATAACGGCAATATGGCGCTTTTTCACGAAAATGGCTCCTTTTGCTGCCTTTGGTTACGCCTTGCGGCATCACCCGGATCAGTGATCCGCCCGGCTGACCAAAGCGTAACTCCTGAACACGAAAGGATTGTGCTATGCTCGCCGTCATGGAATCGGCAGATATGCGGCCACTGGATGACAAGCAGCGGATGGAACTTCACCTCCGCAGCCTGATCAGCCGCGTGGCTCAGGACCGTGACAGGCAGGCTTTTGCCGGTCTTTTTGACCACTTCGCGCCCCGCCTCAAGAGTTTTATGATGCGCAAGAGCGCATCCGCCGAATTGGCGGAGGATCTGGTTCAGGAAGCCATGATCGCGGTGTGGACGAAGGCTCAGAGTTACGAGCCCTCCAAGGGCGCGGTGGCAACTTGGGTCTTCACCATCGCTCGGAATTTACGCATCGACCGGTTCCGCCGCGATGGCAACATGCCACTGACCGAACTGGGCGATTATGACGAGCCGTCGGACGCGCCGGAGGGTGAGGAACTCCTCGGTCGCAAGCAGGAGGACGGCCTCGTTGCCCGGGCGCTGGAGAGCATCCCTCACGAGCAGCGGGAAATCCTGCTGCTCTCCTTCGTCGAAGACATGCCGCAGAGTGAAATTGCCGCAAGGTTGGCAATCCCTCTGGGAACCGTAAAATCGCGCATGCGACTGGCCTATGGCCATTTGCGCCGCCTATTGGAGACCGGACTGTGATACCGACCCACCATCTTGATGACAGCACCCTTCTGGCTTACTCGTCGGGAACGCTCGATGAGGCGTTTATGGTGGTGGCGGCATCGCATGTCGCCGTGTGCCCGGCCTGCCAGGCCGCTGTCAGAAGTGCTGAAGCCCTCGGCGGGGCGTTGCTGGAGCGGGTGGAAGAAGCGCCTATTTCCGAGGATTGCCGCGCGCGCACCATGGCCTCGCTTGATCGGGCCCTGTTCACGGGCCGCGGGCCTGTGACGCCGCGCACCGAGCTACCGCTGCCCTTGGCCAGCCGCCTGTCCGTGTCCCGCTTCTCCGAGTTGCCGTGGAAGAAGAAGGCGCCTGGCGTTGCCATGCTGGACGTGAAACTTTCCGGCCGTGCCAATGGTCAATTGAAGCTGATGCGCATCAGTGCTGGCCGCGCCATGCCGGAACATGGCCACGGCGGTGAGGAGATCACGCTGGTGCTGAAGGGTGCCTATATCGATCACATGGGCCGCTTTGGCGAGGGCGACGTGGCTGATCTCGATGAGGCGATCGAGCATCGCCCTGTGGTTGATCAGAACCTTGACTGCATCTGCCTCGTTGCAACCGAGCGCCCCACACGGTTCAAGTCTTTGACCGCCCGGCTCATGCAGCCCTTCGTGGGAATCTGATGCCGCAAAAGCCCTTGCCCTGGAAGACGGCCTGGGTCACCGGGGCGTCTACTGGTATAGGCGCTGAGGTCGCAAGGCAGCTTGCCGCTGCTGGCGTCAGAGTGGCGGCCTCCGCACGCTCTGGCGACAAGCTCGCGGAACTGGGTCCAGGCATCCTCGCCGTTCCACTCGACGTAACGGATTCCAAAGCCTGCCGGGAGGCTGTGACGCAGGTTGAAGCGCAACTTGGTTCGATTGACCTGGCCGTGCTGGGTGCTGGCACCTATTCGCCCGTCGCCGTTGACGATCTCGATCCCGCAGTTTTTGCCAGGATGATGGAGACGAATTATATGGGCGTGGTCAATTGCGTGGCGGCACTGGCCCCCCGCATGATCGCGCGGGGGACGGGGCATCTCTCGTGGATCGCCTCCGTTGCAGGTTACATCGGGCTGCCGAAATCAGCCGCTTATGGGCCCACGAAGGCGGCGCTCATCAATCTGGCCGAAAGCCTGCATCCGGAATTGAAGCCCAGGGGCGTGGCTGTCAGCGTCGTCAATCCCGGCTTTGTTGCAACGCCGCTCACCGCGCAGAATGATTTTCCCATGCCCTTCCTCATGACGCCCGAGGAAGCCGCCCGCCGGACCATTGAAGGCCTCGCCGCCGGGCGTTTCGAAGTGGCCTATCCCCGCCGCTTCGCCACCATCCTCAAGACAGCGCGGCTGCTTCCTTACCCGGTGTTTTTCAAGCTTATATCGCGCGCGGTTCTGAAGAAGACCTGAGGCGCTTGGCTCTTGCTTATTGCTTGAGCGACCTTTGCTTTGCCTTACCCACGGCCATCCTGTTTCCATGTGGGAGAAGGGCGTGACAATGCAGTGCCAGTTCACTGCATTCTGTCCCAAGCTACAGGCAAGATGATCTGGTGGATTTACTCGGTCTCAAGTAACAAGATACGGGGAAGGGCGTGGCCTCGGGTTTTGAGAAGCTTACCCGTGTTTACGAGAGCTTGCCCCGGAGACCTCATTCCATGCCGGCCATTGTTAACCATCCTTCGCCGTCGCGCGTCGTGTTCGCCGGGGCTGTTGGAAATGCAATCGAGTTCTATGACTTCACCGTTTATGCGTTTCTCGCCACTTACTTGGCAGCGCATTTCTTTCCCTCGGCCGATCCGGTTGCCGGCCTGCTCGCAAGCTATGGCGTTCTTGCCATAGGCATGCTCATGCGCCCCGTCGGCGGCGTTCTGTTTGGCATCATCGGAGACCGTATAAGCCGACGCATGGCCTTGCAGATATCCGTGGTGATGATCGCCTTGCCGACGCTCATCATTGGCCTGCTGCCAACTTATGAGATCATCGGTGTGGCCGCGCCGATCATCCTCGTGGCGCTCCGCATGGTGCAGGGACTTTCGGTTGGTGGCGAGTATTCGTCCTCCATCGTTTACATCGTCGAGCATTCCCCGCGTGGCAAGCGCGGTCTGTGGGGCAGCTTCAGCCCGATGGGCGCATTCGGCGGGTTGTTTCTCGGCACCGCCGTCTGCATCGCTGTCGCCAATGTCCTGGGACCTGAGGAGATGTCAGCCTGGGGCTGGCGCGTTCCATTCATCGCCAGCATCTTGCTGACCCTTGCTGGCGTGATCGTTCGTATGCGGATTAAGTCCGACTTGCCGCATACGCCCATGCCCCCGGGTGAGAACCTGCTCTCGGCCGTCTTCTTACGCCACTGGTGGGAGATAAGCGCCATTGCGCTGGCCAATATCTCAACCGGCATCGTGACATTCGTTGCCTTCGCCTTCGCCGTTGCATGGATGGTCGATGTGGCCGGTGTTTCGCGCCAGCATGCCCTTGCGATCAATCTTTATGGCCTGATTGCCGTTGGGCTGCTGTCGCTTGCGGGCGGGGCGGTTGGGGACCGGGTGGGCAAGCTGAGGGTGTCGATGGCGGGCCTCGCCGTACTGCTGTCCGGTGCCTGGCCGGCCTTTGCCGCAATGGGTAGCCAGAGCACGCTGATGCAGATCACCGGCATTAGCATTATCGCACTGGGGCAGGGCTTCTTCGTCGGCCCGCTGTGCGCCTGCATGGTGGCGCTGGCGCCGGCGGGGGTGCGCACTACCGTGGTGTCGATCGGCTACAGTGCGCCGGTCGGCGTGTTCGGTGGGCTTGCACCGCTCGTGACCGAGTATCTCTTTGCCCGGCTGGGCCTGCACATGGCGCCGGCCATCGTCATCATGGCGGGGGCGTTGGTGTCGCTCACTGCCATCATCCTGATGGGGCGCTGGCCCTACCGTGATCCGATCCCGCCGGAAGAGCGTCAGCTCTAGATTATATCAGGTTGGTGTCCGGCGCGGCGGTCTCGGGCTGCGCTCGTCGCTATTGAGCGGCCTCCTTCAGCAGCCAGTCGCGGAACTCGGCGATCGGGCGCTTGCGGCTCTTGGCGCGGGGCGCAACGAGGTAGTAGGCGCTGGGGCTGATGACAGGGTGCGGATAAGCCGGCACCAGCGCACCCGATGCTAACTCCGTTTCAACAAGGAAGCGAGGCAGCAACGCCACGCCAAGCCCCGCGATGCAGGCCTGTGCGGCGGTCGAGAACTGTTCAAAGCGCATCATGCGGGCGGGCGGCATGTCAAGGCGGAGGCTTCGGAACCAGTGCTCCCACGCGCCGGGGCGTGACGAGAGGTGGAGGAGGGTGAGGTTTCCCAAATCCCCTGGCGTGTTGACCTGATTCTCACACAGGAACTGCGGGCTCGCCATCGGCTCGACCAGTTCATTCATCAGGAAGGTGCACTCCGCCCCCGGCCAATCGGCTGCGCCAATGTGAATGGCGGCGTCGATCCCTTCCGCGTCGAAGTCGAACTTGCCGATCCGCGTGGCAAAGCTGAGCGTGATGTCCGGGTGTTCGGCCACGAAGCCACGGATGCGCGGCATCAGCCAGCGAGTGCCAAAAGTGGGCAGAATGGCCAGTGTCAGGCTGTTGCCTTGAGTTTTGGTCATGGCATCGAGCGTGGATGAGCGGATCAGCAGCAGTGCTTCCCCAATACTCCGCGCATAGGCGCGCGCTTCCTCCGTTGGTGTCACGCCACGGCTGCCGCGCGCAAACAGCGTCATCTGTAGAAGCTCTTCAAGCACTGCAATCTGTCGGCTGATTGCCCCCTGGGTCAGCGCCAGTTCCTCGGCTGCAGCGGAAAAACTCCCCAGTCGTACCACCGCCTCAAAGGCGGCAAGCGCGCTGGTGGAGGGCAGAAGACGGCGCTGGTTGAGGTTCATAACGATATTACCATTTGTAATAGCGTGATGACTAAACCTGTTTTGCGAAAGCCGCAACCCCAGTGCAGACTGCGCGCTACAGAGGGAGATTTTGAAGATGGCTGCGATTTACCCGTTTTCCTGGGAAGACCCGTTCCTGCTCGAGGACCAGTTGACCGAAGACGAGCGCATGATCCGCGATTCGGCGGCGGCCTTCGCGGCCGAGAAACTGGCGACCCGCGTTGAGGCCGCCTATCTCGAGGAAAAGACCGACCCCGCCATCTTCCGGGAACTGGGCGAGGCGGGCCTGCTTGGCATCACCGTGCCGGAAGCCTACGGCGGCCTTGGTGCTGGTTACGTGACGTATGGCCTGGTGGCGCGCGAGGTGGAGCGAATCGATTCCGGTTACCGCTCAATGATGAGCGTGCAGTCCTCCCTCGTCATGTATCCGATCCATGCCTATGGCTCGGAAGAGCAGCGCAAGAAGTTTCTGCCGAAGCTTGCTGCAGGCGAACTCATCGGCTGCTTCGGCCTTACCGAACCGGAAGCGGGCTCTGACCCCGCCGGCATGAAGACGCGCGCGGTGAAGACCGCCAATGGCTACCGGATCAGTGGCTCCAAGATGTGGATTTCGAACGCCCCCATCGCCGATGTGTTCGTGGTATGGGCCAAGTCCGACGCGCACAACAATGAAATTCGCGGCTTCATTCTCGAAAAGGGCATGAAGGGCCTATCGGCTCCCAAGATCGAAGGCAAGCTGTCGCTGCGCGCCTCGATCACCGGTGAAATCTCGATGGTGGACGTTGAAGTGGGTGAGGATTCGCTGTTGCCGAACGTCTCCGGCCTCAAGGGCCCCTTCGGCTGCCTCAACCGCGCCCGCTTCGGCATCGCCTGGGGCGTCATGGGGGCGGCGGAAGATTGCTGGCACCGCGCCCGCCAGTATGGGCTGGACCGCAAGCAGTTCGGCCGCCCGCTGGCGCAAACGCAATTGTTCCAGAAGAAGCTTGCCGACATGCAGACGGAAATCGCGCTCGGCCTTCAGGCGGCACTTCGCGTTGGCCGCCTGATGAACGATGGCAAGCTGGCCCCTGAGATGATCTCCATCATCAAGCGCAACAATTGCGGCAAGGCGCTGGATATCGCCCGCCATGCGCGTGACATGCACGGTGGCAACGGTATCCAGAGCGGCTACCATGTCATGCGGCATTCACAAAACCTTGAGACGGTGAACACCTATGAGGGCACGCATGACGTTCATGCACTGATCCTGGGCCGGGCCCAGACAGGCCTGCAG
>JBEIDW010000027.1:0-26979 GCA_040383265.1 Hyphomicrobiales bacterium | reverse complement strand
GTGATGCCGCCTTAGCTCAGTTGGTTAGAGCACTAGATTGTGGATCTAGGGGTCGCCCGTTCGAGCCGGGCAGGCGGTACCATTTCTCCCCGATGATTATGCTGCTGTGATTGGGCAGCCGGTTCGCGCTCCGTAACGGGCTTCTCACGCCTCTGCAGCTAGGTCTTGGTATCCGCGGCATCCGATGTGACCGCCAGCGCCGCGAAGGGATCAATCCCTTTCACCCGCCAGAGGATGAGAGCATAGGTCAGCCCGATGGCCGCCCAGGCAATTCCTCCAATGAGCGACATCTGCTGGAGGTGCGCCCACAGGATTGCCACATAGACGAGGCCCAGCGCCGGCAGCAGGCCGTAGCGGGTGAAGG
Source organism: Hyphomicrobiales bacterium (assembly GCA_040383265.1). GTDB lineage: Bacteria > Pseudomonadota > Alphaproteobacteria > Rhizobiales > Aestuariivirgaceae > Aestuariivirga. Next base: position 26,615 of record JBEIDW010000027.1, on the reverse strand, counting down.
CCCACACGCCGCGCTCTTTCTTCAGCACAAGATAGTGGATGATCACGGCGAGGTTCACGAAGGAGAATGCAACCAGGGCACCGAAGCTGATGAGCGACACCGCCACCGAGAGCGGAATGAATATTGCAAACAGGCTGATGGCACCAATCAGCAGTATGTTGAATGTCGGGTTCTTGGAATGCGTGGAAAGGTAGCCAAAATAGCTTTTTGGCAATATCTCGTCCCGCCCCATGACATAGAGCAGGCGGGAAGCGCTGATCTGTGCGGCCATGCCGGAGGCGAGCGAGGCAAAGCCGGCGGTGAGTGCGAAGGCAATCTGGAAGCCTGGCCCGCCCAACTCCAGTGCGATCTGCTGAGAGGCCGCATCGATATTCACAAAGCCTGAAGAATCGGGATATTGCAGCTGGACGAAATAGGTCACCACGACGAACATTCCGCCGCCCACCAACGCGGTGTAGAGGATGGCTTTGGGGATGTTCCTGGTCGGCTCATGCGCATCTTCCGACAGTGTCGTGATCGCATCGAAACCGAGGAAGGAATAGACCAGTATTGCAGCGCCTGCGAGTGCCGTTGGGATATCCAGCGGAATGAATGGTTCAATCGTATAGCTCTCGGGCGCCGTCGCCATGAAGGCAAAGCCAACGATCGCCGCGCAAATGGCGAATTGTATGCCGACGAGCAGCGCAGTCACGCGGACCGACAACTTCAGGCCGAAGATGTTCAGTCCGGTGATGGCGGCGGTGAATACGACGACCCACAACCAATCCGGCACGGACGGGAACACAGGTCCAAGATAAATGCGCGGCAGGAGAACGTTGATGAGCGGCAGCATCATATAGTCAGCCAGCGCGGCCCAGCCAACGAGAAAGCCAATCTTGGGGCCAACGGTTTTCTGGGCGAAGGTATAGGCAGACCCCGCGGTGGGATAGACCTTCACCATCTGGATGTAGCTCCAGGCAGTGAGCAGAACCGCCAGCGTGGTGATTACATAAGCACCCGCCACGGTTCCGTTGGTGATATCGGTGATGATTCCGAACGTGTCGAACACCGCCATTGGCGTCATGTAAGCAAGACCGATCACCACAAGGGCCACGAGGGTGAGCTTTCTCTCAAGTTGGACAGCTGACATGTGTTGTTTCTCCCCCTCGCCCGGCATCACGTTGATCTGAAGTAATCAGTGGTAAGCAGGTTGTTGCTCACACCGACTCCTTAACGTCAAGTCCGCATTGACTTGGGTTTCACTGTTGTTTGTCTGCTTAGTGGTGCTGCGATACTGCTTTGGTTAAGTTAGCTACCGGGGGTTGAAGGCTTCAGAGCCTGTGGCTGGCAGGGTATCTGCCGCCCTTTAGCCGAGGCCGCCAGCCCGCGCGCTGGTGGCGGATGGGGGCCTCAGCCATGCCCTTCAAGTTTATGCGGCTTCGGCCCGCCATAGGCCCAGTCAAGCAGTTCGATTGTGTGGAGAATGGGTATGGATGTACCCAGACCAATCTGCGTCATGCAGCCAATGTTGCCTGTGGCGATGGCGTCAGGGGTCAGGGATTCGATGTTCGCCACCTTGCGGTCCCTCAGCTTCGTGGCAATCTCTGGCTGGAGAATGTTGTAGGTGCCGGCCGAGCCGCAGCACAAATGGCCTTCCGGCACGTCCATCACTGTGAAGCCCGCGCGGCGCAGGAGTTTCAAAGGTTCCGTCTTGATCTTCTGGCCGTGCTGCATGGAGCAGGCAGAATGATAGGCGAGCTTCAGCCCGCCCTGGCCCTCTGGCAGGTTGACCATGCTCAGGAATTCCGTGATGTCCTTCGCCTTTGCGCTGATGGCCTTCGCCTTTTCCGCATAGTCCGGATCAAGCCGCAGCATGTGGCCATAATCCTTCACCGTGGTGCCGCAGCCCGATGCCGTAATGATGACGTGGTCGACATTGGCCTTGGTCCATTGGTCGATGGAGCGGCGGGCGCGCGCCAGCGCGTCATGCTCCTTGCCCATGTGGTGGGTAAGCGAGCCGCAGCAGCTCTCCTCGCCGGACACCACCACTTCATAGCCAAGCCGCGTGAGGAGGCGGATGGTCGCAGCATTGATGCCGGGGTCCAGCACGCTCTGCACACAGCCCATCAGAAGGGCGACGCGTCCTTTCCTCTCAGAGTCTGGCGCATAGGTGCCGGGCTTGCCGAAGGCCTGTGGCGTGGGCATCTGTTTCGGGACCAGCCCCAGCAGTGCCGAGACGCGCGTGGCGCCAAAGGCCTCTGCCACAGGCTTCAACGGTGAGGCGAGCTTTGCGCCGATGAGCGAGAGGCGGAACAGTGCTGGCCGCGGCATTGTATAGGCCAGCACATTGCGCAGCACGCGTTCGAACAGCGGGCGCTTGTAGGTGTCCTCCACATGGGCGCGTGCTTCATCCACGAGGTGCATGTAGTTCACGCCCGAGGGGCAGGTCGTCATGCAGGAGAGACAGGAGAGGCAGCGGTCGAGATGCTTCACCGTCTCTTGCGTGGCGGGTTCGCCGCTCTCCAGCATGTTCTTGATCAGGTAGATGCGGCCGCGCGGGCTGTCGAGCTCATCGCCCAGCAGAACATAGGTCGGGCAGGTGGCGGTGCAGAATCCGCAATGCACGCATTTGCGCAGGATCGTGTTGGCCTCTGCGATGCGGGGCTGGCTGAGCTGCTCAGGTGTGAAGGCTGTTTGCATCAGATCCCCCGATACATGCGGCCGGGATTGAGGATGTGGCGCGGGTCGAAGGACTCCTTCACGCGGGCTGACAGCGCTGCCAGCGCCTGTGGTTGCGGATGGAACACATCGACAGTGGCACGCGTGGCTTCCGGCGCGCGGATCAGCGTGGCATGTCCGTTAGACAAGGCGCTTCGCACCACGGCTGCGTGGGCATCGGGCGCAGGCGGTACTTCGATCCAGACCAAGCCGCCGGCCCAATCGAAGATATAGCGGAGGTTGGTGCGTTCCTTCAGTATGCGGATGAGTTCCGGCGCCTCCGATGGCGCGACCGAGATCTTCCAGACCGGATGGTCGTGGCGGTCAATAAAGCATGCGCCATCGCGGATGCTTCTCCATTTCATGGCGGAGTTTTTCGCAGCAAGCACCTCGATGGGTTTCTTGAGCAGCTTGGCCAACTGGTCGCGCCGGTAGGAAACGGAGGGGGCAATGCCCTCAAGCCGCAGATAGGTGGCTTCGCCCGGCAGATGGGCGGCGCCCGAGACCTCGCAGGGGGACTGCATGGCGAGGCTCATGGCATTCACCGCCTGACCATCGTCGAGCCCCGTGAGCACCACGGTTTCCTCTGTTTCGGGCGCGGGCAGAACCTTGAGGATCACCGAGGTCATGGCAGCGAGCGTGCCCCAGGACCCTGTGAGCAGCTTCGGCAGGTCATAGCCCGTCACGTTCTTCACCACGCGCGCGCCCGCCTTGAAGATGTCGCCTGCACCTGTCACGCCGCGTACCCCCAGGATATGGTCGCGCGCGGCACCCGCCTTGATGCGGCGGGGGCCTGCAAGATTGCAGGCCACAAGGCCGCCCACCGTGCCGCTGTGGGCGCTGCCCAGAAGGGCGGAATAATCCGGTGGCTCGAAGGCCAGTTGCTGGCCGCGTGCTGCGATGAGGGATTCGACCTCCGACAGCCTGGTGCCCGCCGCGACATCGAGGATCAGTTCCTCCGGCTCATAGGCGATGACGCCGGAAAAGCTCGACATGTCGACGTGGCGGGAGGATTCACTGGGCCGCCCAAGCCCGCGCTTTGTGCCCGTACCGATGATCTCCAGGGGCGTGTTTGCCGCCTGCGCGATCTCCGCCAGTTCCCGTTCGGTGGTGGGCCGCAGAATATCGACCATCAGAATCTCGGAATCTCGGGGAAAGGAAGGTCTCCGCCCTTCACGTGCATGCGGCCAAGTTCGGCGCAGCGGTGCAGGGTGGGAAACACCTTGCCGGGGTTCAGCAGGCCTTGCGCGTCGAAGGCGCATTTGACGCGCATTTGCTGGGCGAGGTCAGCTTCGGAGAACATCTCCGGCATCAGGTCGCGTTTTTCGATGCCAACCCCATGTTCGCCGGTGAGCACGCCACCCACCTTCACGCAGAGGCGCAGGATGTCGGCGCCGAATGCCTCGGCGCGGTCAAGCTCGTCCGGGTCGTTTGCATCGTAAAGAATCAGCGGGTGGAGATTGCCGTCTCCCGCGTGGAAAACATTGGCCACCCGCAGGCGGTAACGCAGCGAGAGTTCCGCCATGCCCTGAAGGACATCGGGCAGGCGCTTTCGCGGAATTGTGCCATCCATGCAGAGGTAGTCCGGCGAAATGCGGCCCACAGCGGGGAAGGCCGCCTTGCGTCCGGCCCAGAACAGCAGGCGCTCCTCTTCCGAAGCGGAGATGCGCAGGGTGGTTGATTTATTCGCGGTGGCGATGTGGGACACGCGCGAGATCAGATGATCCACCTCCACCTGTGGGCCGTCCAACTCCACGATCAGAAGGGCTTCCACATCCAGCGGGTAATCGGCATGGACGAATTCCTCCGCCGCGTGGATGGCGGGCCGGTCCATCATCTCCATCCCGCCGGGGATGATCCCGGCCGAGATAATGTCAGCCACGCATTGCCCGGCATCCTCGCTGGTGGGGAAGCCCACCAGCACGGCGCGCGCCGTTTCCGGTTTCTGCAGGATGCGCACCGTCACCTCGGTGACGACGCCGAGGAGGCCTTCGGAGCCGGTCATCAGGCCCAGTAGGTCATAGCCCTCGCTGTCCAGATGCTTGCCGCCCAGCCGGATCACCTCACCGGTGATCAGCACCATCTCGATGCCCAGCACATTGTTGGCGGTGAGGCCATATTTCAGGCAGTGAACGCCGCCGGAATTCTCCGCCACATTGCCGCCGATGGTGCAGGCGATCTGGGAGGAGGGGTCTGGCGCGTAATAGAAGCCCTTGTGCTCCACCGCCTTGGTGATGGCGAGGTTGGTGACGCCCGGCTGAACAACCGCGCAGCGGTTGGCATAGTCGATCTCGAGCACCCGGTTGAATTTGGCCATGCCCAGCAGGATGCCGTCAGCCAGCGGCAGCGCGCCACCCGACAGTGACGTGCCAGCCCCCCGTGGCACCACCTTGATGCCCTTCTCATGGGCATATTTCAGAATGTCCGATACTTGCGCCGTGGTTTCCGGCAGTACGACGACCAGCGGCAACTGTCGGTAGGCCGTCAGTCCGTCCGTTTCGAAGGCACGCATCTGGATGGGGGCTTCCACGACACCCTCACCCGGCACGATCTGGCGCAAGTCCGTAGCGATTTCAGCACGGCGGGCGATGACCTCCGCGTCTGGGATGGGCATGGTGAGCATGGGCAGTCTGATCGCCTGTCATTTGGGTTGGCGGGAGTTAAACCCCGAAATCCGGCGATTGCAATATTTCAAAACGCCTTGCAGCCTTGCCAAGGGGCTGGCAAGACTTCAGCACACGTTTGCTTCCGAGGTTTCATGCCAAATCCGTCTCCCCATGTCGGTCTCTTCGTCACCTGCCTTGTCGACATGTTCCGGCCATCGGTCGGTTTTGCCGCCGTCAAGCTTCTGGAAGATGCCGGTTGCACCGTCGAGGTGCCTGAGGCCCAGACCTGTTGCGGCCAGCCTGCCTATAATTCAGGCGACAGGGCGGATGCGGCGGCGATCGCCCTCAACGTCATCCAGGCCTTCAAGGGCTATGATTATGTTGTCGCTCCATCGGGCTCCTGCGGCGGCATGATGGTGAAGCACTACCCGGAACTCTTCGAGCCGGGCTCGCGCGATCATGACGCGGCGCTCGATCTTGCGGGCCGCACCCATGAGCTCGTCTCCTTCCTGACCCGCGTGATGAAGGTGGAGAGGGTCACGGCGCAGTTCCCGGCGCGGGTGACTTACCATGACTCTTGCTCCGGTCTTCGGGAACTCGGCATCCGCGAAGAGCCGCGCCGCCTGCTGGCGAGCGTTGCGGGGGTGTCACTCCGCGAAATGGCGGATGCCGATGTGTGCTGCGGCTTCGGCGGCACGTTCTGCGTCAAGTACCCGGATATTTCGGACAAGATGCTGGAAAAGAAGCTGAAGCATATCGAGGCGACGGGGGCGGATACGTTGATCGCCGGAGACCTCGGCTGCCTCATGAACATGGCGGGAAAACTGAAGCGCGAAGGCAGCGCCATCAAGGTGCGCCACGTGGCGGAAGTTCTGGTGGGTGATCATGAAACGCCGCCCATCGCGGAGGCTGAATGATGGAGGCGGGGTCCGTGAACTTCAAGGACAACGTGGCGAAGGCGCTGGCTGATCCCAAGCTGCAATACGCCATGACTGAAACGGGGCCGCGCTTCATGGCCAAGCGCACCAAGGCGCGCGAGGCGCTTCCCGAATTCGACGCGCTGCGCGACCAGGCGCGCGACATCAAGGACCATGTGCTCGATCATCTCGACATCTACCTTGATCGTTATGAGGCGAAGGTGAAGGAGTCTGGGGGGCAGGTGCACTGGGCCCAAACAGCCGAAGACGCCCGCCAGGCGATCCTGTCGATCTGCAAGCGCGTGGGCGCAAGAACCGTTACCAAGGGCAAGTCGATGATCTCGGAAGAGATCGACCTCAACCAGTGCCTGGCCGAGAATGGCATCCAGCCGGTCGAGACGGATCTGGGCGAATACATCATCCAACTTCGCAATGAGCGCCCCTCCCACATCATTGCGCCCGCCATCCATCTGACGCGAGATCAGGTGGAAGAGGATTTCCGCAAAGCCCACACCCATCTCGATCCGAACCGGGACCTCACCGAGATTCCAGCCCTTGTCGAGGAAGCCCGCGCCGTGCTGCGCCAGAAATATCTGGAAGCGGACGTGGGCATTACGGGCGCCAATTTCCTCATCGCGGAAACCGGTTCATCGATCATCGTGACGAATGAGGGCAACGGCGACCTGACGCAGATATTGCCCAGGGTGCACATCGTCATCGCCTCCATTGAAAAGGTGGTGCCGACTCTGGAAGATGCATCCACCATCCTGCGCGTGCTGGCGCGCTCCGCCACGGGGCAGGATTTTTCCAACTACACGACGCTCTCGACCGGCGGCCGTCGCGCAGGCGATCCGGACGGGCCGGTCGAATATCACGTGGTCATTCTCGACAATGGCCGCTCGAACGTGCTCGGCACCGAGTTTCAGGACATGCTGCGCTGCATCCGCTGCGGAGCCTGCCTCAACCATTGCCCGGTTTACAATGCGCTGGGCGGCCACGCCTATGGCTGGGTCTATCCCGGCCCCATCGGCTCGATCCTGACGCCCGCGCTGGTCGGCATCGAGAACGCGCACCACCTGCCCAATGCCTCCACCTTCTGCGGCCGCTGCGAGGAGGTCTGCCCCATGCGCATCCCGATCCCGAAGATGCTGCGGCACTGGCGGGAAAAGGAATTCGAACGCCATCTGCAGCCGAAAACGATGCGCTGGGGCCTGGGCGTCTGGGCCTTCGTCGCCAAGCGCCCGAAGCTCTATGCCAAGGCCACGGCGCTGGCCGCGCGGATTCTCGCCAACCAGGCTCATGGCAAGGGGCGGCTCAGGACAGTGCCGCTGGCTGGCGGATGGACGGATGTGCGCGATCTCCCTGCCCCGCAGGGCAAGACATTCCAGCAACTCTGGAAGGAGCGCCGCTCATGAGCGCCCGCGATGCCATGTTGGCCAACATCCGCGCCAAACTTCCCAAGGCGCCCGAGGAAGCGCGCCGTGCCGCGGTGGACGGGCGCCTCGCAAGCCATCCGCGCAACCTGATCCCTGAGCGCGGGCAGGGCGATGAGGCGCACCGAATCCGTGTGTTCACCGAGATGATGGAGGCGGTGGGGGGTACCGTCGAGGTCCTGACCGATGTCAATGATGTGCCGGAATCCATTGCCGCCTATCTCCGCAACAACAACCTTCCTGCCCATGTGCGGCGGGGAGCCGACCAGGTCCTCGCCAGGCTTCCCTGGCATCGTGGCGGCGCGTTGGAGGTAGTGGAAGGCCGTGCGCATGACTCAGACCGCGCCTCTGTCACCCGCGCCTTTGCAGGCGTTGTTGAATCCGGCACCATCATCCAGCTTTCGGGGCCGGAAAATCCGACCACGCTAAACTTCCTGCCCGAAGCGCATATCGTGCTGCTGGAGGCATCAGCCTTGTTCGCCTCCTATGAGGAAGCCTGGACGAAGCTGCGCGGCGTTTATGGTGAGGGCATCATGCCGCGCACCGTGAACATGATCTCCGGCCCCTCGCGCACCGCCGACATCGAACAGACGATCGTCAGGCCCGCGCATGGCCCGAAGAACATGCATGTCATCATTGTCCGGTAAGCTTTTGACTTGAACGCCAATCGCCGCCATCTTGCGGCAAATGTCAAAGATAGTGGGGGGACCACATGAAACTGCTGCGCTATGGGCCGAAGGGCAAGGAAAAGCCAGGCCTTCTCGATAAGGATGGAAAGATCCGCGATCTCTCGGCCATCGTGCCGGACATCACGGGCGAGGTGATCGGGCCGAAGGGCTTGGCCCGCCTCCGCAAGATCAAGCCTGAGTCGTTGCCGCTCGTGCGGGGCAAGCCGCGTATCGGGTCCTGCATCGCCAATCCGCAGAAGTTCATCGCCATTGGCCTCAACTACTCTGACCACGCGGCCGAATCGGGACTGCAGGTGCCGAAGGAGCCGGTGGTCTTCACCAAGCAGGTGAGCTGCCTTTCAGGGCCTTTTGACGATGTGACGATCCCGCCCAAGTCCAAGAAGTCGGACTGGGAGGTGGAGCTTGGCGTCATCATCGGGACACGCGCCAAGAATATCAAGAAGAAGGATGCTCTCAACTATGTTGCGGGCTATTGCACCATCAATGATCTCTCCGAGCGCGAATTTCCGGCGGAGCGCTCCGGCCAGTGGACCAAGGGCAAGTCTTACGACACATTCGGCCCCGTCGGCCCCTGGCTCGTGACGGCGGATGAGGTGAAGGATCCGCAGAAGCTCACCATGTGGCTGGAGCTGAATGGCAAGCGCGTGCAGAACGGGTCCACCGCCACCATGGTGTTTGGTGTCGCCCATATCGTTGCCTATCTCTCGGAATTCTTCACCCTGATGCCGGGTGACATCATCACCACCGGCACGCCGCCCGGCGTGGGCATGGGCATGAAGCCGCCGCGCTATCTGAAGCCCGGCGACACCATGCGCATCTGCGTCGATGGCCTGGGCGAGCAGTTCCAGACCGTGGTGCGGGACAAGTAACAAGCAGGCTCTCTCAATCTCATCATGCCCGGCCTTCGAGCCGGGCATCCTTTGGGGTCGGCCTCAGGAAAAGGACGCCCGGATCAAGTCCGGGCGTGAAGAGGTGGCGGGTGGGGGCCCTCTCCCTCGCCTGTTGCCCCCACGCCCCCGTTCCTCTAGATAACCCGTCCATTCAGCGAGTTGTCCCGAGATGAGCAAAGAACACCGCCCGAAGGCCCGCGTTGCCAAGGGTTTCCGCGACATTGGCCCGGATGAGATCCGCGGCGTGCGTTCCATGCTGGCGAGGATCCAGCAGGTTTACGAAACCTATGGTTTCGAGCCGGTGGAACAGCCCTTCATCGAGTATACGGATGCGCTGGGCAAGTTCCTGCCCGATCAGGACCGGCCCAATGCCGGCGTCTTCTCCTTCCAGGACGATGACGAGCAGTGGCTCTCGCTCCGCTATGACCTGACCGCCCCGCTCGCCCGCTTCGTGGCCGAAAACAGCCAGAAGCTGCCCACCCCCTACCGCAGCTACCGCCAGGGATGGGTGTTCCGCAACGAAAAGCCCGGCCCCGGCCGCTTCCGCCAGTTCATGCAGTTCGATGCCGATACGGTGGGCTCCGCCTCGCCGGTGGCCGATGCCGAAGTGTGCATGATGGCGGCGGATACGATGGAGGCCCTGGGCTTGAGCCGCGGCCAGTATGTGATGAAGTTCAACAGCCGCAAGCTGCTTGACGGCTTCACCGAAACCTTCGGCATCGGCGAAGAGGTGAAACTCGTCTGGCTTCGCGCGCTCGACAAGCTGGACCGCCTCGGCAGGCACGGCGTTGCGCTGCTGCTGGGCGAAGGCCGCAAGGATGAATCCGGTGATTTCACCAAGGGCGCTGGCCTCACCCCGAAGCAGATCGAGGCGAGCCTCGCCTTCGCGACTGCGACGGAACTGGATGCTGCCTTCGTGAGCGGCAGCAAGAACGGCGAAGAGGGGTTGCGCGATCTCGAAGCCATGCAGGCGCTGTTTGCCGCTGCCGGATATGGCGCGGACCGCATCCGCTATGATTCTTCCGTGGTTCGCGGCCTCGAATATTACACCGGCCCTGTCTTCGAATGTGAACTCCTGATGGAGACGAAGGATGAGGACGGCCGCACCGTGCGGTTTGGTTCGGTGGGTGGTGGTGGCCGTTATGACGATCTCGTGGCGCGCTTTACCGGCCAGCAGGTGCCCGCAACCGGCTTCTCGATCGGCGTGTCGCGCCTTTATTCCGCGCTGAAACTTGCCGGCAAGGCGGAGGAAGCTGCGACGCTTGCCCCTGTCGTCGTGCTGGTGATGGACAAGGACCGGCAGGGCGATTACTGGCGCATGGTGCAGCAGTTGCGTCAGGCCGGCATCCGCGCCGAAATGTATGCCGGAACCGCTGGCATGAAGGCGCAGATGAAATATGCCGACAAGCGGGGCGCACCGCTCGTTATCATCCAAGGCGGCGATGAGAAGGCTCAGGCGCAAGTGCAGATCAAGGATCTGCGGCTTGGCTCGGAACTGGCCTCCAACATCGAAAGCCGTGAGGAATATGCCGCGCAGCGGCTTGCGCAGTTCTCGGCGCCCGAAGCCGATCTCGTGGCAGCGGTGAAGAAGGCGCTGGCGCAGTGAGGCGTGATGGCTGGTAAGTCGAGCTCCGAACGCGAGGCGCTGGAACGCCAGAACGCGGCCCTGATGGCGGTGTTCGAGCGCGCCGGGTTCGACCACATCGCGCCCGACATCATCCAGCCCGCCGACATCTTCCTCGAACGCTCGGGCGAAGACATCCGTGCACGGACCTTTGTGTTCACCGATCCCTCAGGTGCTGAAATGTGCCTGCGGCCAGACCTGACCGTTCCGGCCTGCCGCTATCACCTGAGCCATGCTCCCGAGGCCTCCGCCGAGCGGCGCTATTGTTACCTGGGGCCCGCCTTCCGCTTTCCGGATGAATTGCTGAGCCCGCAGGAATTCACACAGGCCGGGCTCGAATGGTTCGGCGCGGCAGAGCCCATCATGGCGGAAGCGCGCGTGCTGAAGCTGGCGATTTCCGCGCTCGAAGTGGCGGGCCTGTCGCGCTATCGCGTCACCTTCGGCGATCTGGGGCTCTTTTCTGCGTTGCTGGCCGATACCGAGATGCCGGAGCGCTGGCGTCAGCGCCTCAAGCATCACTTCTGGCGGCCGCATGCCTTCCGCGATCTGCTCGACCGCTTCTGCGCCGGGCAGAGCGCCAGGCGCACCAGCATTTCGCCGTTGGTTGACCGCGTGGCGCAAGGCGAAGCGCTGGCGGTGGTCGAAGCCGAACTTGGGAGCCGCAAACTGCCCTTCGTCGGCGGGCGCGACGTGCCGGAAATCGCCGCGCGGCTTGCCAACAAGGCGGCTGACCGGCGGGAAATCCCGCTGGAGCGCGCCAAGGCCGATATGCTGAATCGCTATCTTGCCATCGCGGGCGATGCGTCCGGCATTGATGCCGCCTTCGGGCAGATCGATGGCGGCGTACGTTTTGCCAGCGCGCGCGATTACTATGCCAAGCGCCTGTTCGAGATGGAGGAGCTTGGCCTCAATCCGCGCCGCTTTCATTATGCGGCGGGCTTCGGGCGCGAGCTTGAATACTATACGGGCTTCACCTTCCAGATTGAGGCTGACACGCCTTCTGGGCCAGTGGCCGTTGCGGGTGGCGGGCGCTATGACAATCTGCTGTCTGATATGGGCTCGCCTGTTGCGGTTCCCGCCGTGGGCTGCGCCATCCACACCGACCGGCTGAAGGCGGTTCTGGCATGAGCACGCTCACCCTCGCCATCCCGTCCAAGGGCCGGCTCATGGAGGCCGCCGCCGGGCTTCTCGCCACAGCGGGTTTCACCATCGACAGGCTGGGCGCGGACCGTGGCTATCGCGGCGTTCTGAACGGCCTTGCCGGCGTGGAGATTGCCTTCCTCTCGGCCTCCGAAATCGCCCAGAACCTGCGCGATGGAAAAATCGATCTTGGTGTGACGGGGCAGGACCTTCTCACGGAGAAAATCGCGCCGGACGATGCTTCGGTGGACCTCATGCTCAGGCTTGGCTTCGGCCCGGCGGATGTCGTTGTGGCGGTGCCTGAATGCTGGCTCGATGTCGCCACCATGACTGATGTCGATGAGATCGCCGAAAGCTTTTACGAACGCCATGGGCGGCGGCTGCGGGTTGCCACCAAGTACCATAACCTCACGCGGCGCTTCTTTGCGGAGAAGGGCGTAACGGGCTACCGCATCGTTGAAAGCCTCGGCGCCACGGAAGGCGCGCCCGCTGCGGGCATCGCCGAGATCATCGTGGACATCACCACCACGGGTTCGACGCTGGCCGCCAACAACCTGAAGATCCTTGATGATGGCGTGATCCTCAAGTCCTGCGCGGTTCTCGCCGGCCGGAAGGCCTGCCTTGATGACGTAAGGGTCGCGAAGCTGCGGCAGGCCTTGTCCGCCACGGTGTAGGCGGATGGGCGTTCGGTCATGAATTTGACCAGAACTGGACTTAGCGGCAAACAAGATACAGATCGGCACCGAATCGGGAGACCAGAATGCGGAACATGAAGATTGCGGCGCTTGCCCTTGGGGCGATGCTGGCCACCGGCAGCGTGGCGCAAGCCGCCACCTGCGGTAACTCGGCCAAGGGCTTTGATGGCTTCATCAAGGCCTTCAAGAAGGAGGCCGCAGCAGCAGGCGTCGGAGAACGCGGGCTTTCAGCGCTTGATGGCGTGACCTACCAACCCGCCATCATCCAGAAGGACCGCTCACAGAGCGTGTTCTCCATGAACTTCCTCGACTTCCAGAAGCGCATGATCTCGGCCTACCGCGTCAAGGAAGGCAAGGCGATCCTCAATCGCGAAAAGAAGCTGTTTGACGCCATCCAGAAGAAATATGGCGTTCCCGGCGAAGTGCTGATCGCGTTCTGGGCCTTCGAGACGGATTTCGGCAAGAACATGGGTGACTTTGAGACAATTCCCTCGCTGGCCACGCTGGCCTGGGACTGCCGCCGCCCGGAAAAATTCCGCGAGCAGTTGATTGGCGCCCTGATGCTCTATGAGCGTGGCGATCTTGCACTCGAAGACATGCGTGGCGCATGGGCGGGCGAGATCGGTCACACCCAGTTCCTGCCCAAGGAGTATTTTGAGACCGCCGTCGATTTCGATGGCGATGGCCACCGCAATCTGAAGAAGTCGATCCCTGATGCCATGGCCTCGGGTGCGGCACTTCTGGTGAAGCACGGCTGGCAGGCAAACCAGCCCTGGCTCGAATCCGTGACCGTGCCCGCCGATATGCCGTGGGATCAGGCCGATATCGCCATTCAGCTCCCGCGCAGCCAGTGGGTGAAGTGGGGTGTCAAGGGCGTGAATGGCAAGCTCAAGGCCGACAATGTGCCCGCGTCGCTGTTGCTGCCCATGGGCAAGGACGGCCCGGCCTTCATCGCCTATGAGAACTTCACCAAGGCCTATCTGCTGTGGAACGAGTCTCTCATCTATGCCACGACGGCTGCATATCTCGCCGACCGCATCGGCGGTGATGGTCCGCTCGACCCGGGCCGCGGTACCGTCAATCCGCTCTCCTATGAGCAGATTTCGGAGTTGCAGAACATCCTTGTGTCCAAGGGGTATGACGTGGGCGAGGTTGATGGCAAGCTGGGCCGCGCCACGCGCAGCGCGGTGCGGCAGGTGCAGGTCAAGATGGGCTTGCCGGCTGATGCCTACCCGACGGTGGAGTTCCTCGAAGCGCTCAAGCGCGGCTGATCACTCACGGCGGAGCGCCTCGATTGGATCGAGGCGCGCCGCGCGGCGTGCAGGGAAGAAGCCGAAAATCACCCCGATCAGCGCGGAGACGGCAAAGGCAAGCGCGATGACTTTCAGGTCAGCGCTGAAGGGCACATCCATGAGTGTCACGCCGACTGCCGCAAGGCCAAGCCCCAGCGCGATGCCGATGACCCCGCCGAACAGCGCGAGCACGATCGATTCCACCAGGAACTGGGTGAGCACCTGGCGCTCCAGCGCGCCGATCGCGAGGCGGATTCCGATCTCGCGGGTGCGTTCCGTCACCGACACCAGCATGATATTCATGATGCCGATGCCGCCCACCAGCAGCGACACGGCGGCGACAGCGCCCAGAAGCCCCGTCATGATCATCGTGGTCGAGGCCATGGTGTTGGTGATTTGCGTCATGTCGCGGATGGTGAAGTCGTCATCTTCGCCCGGTGCAACACGGCGGCGCTCGCGTAGCACGTCTTCAGCTTCGCGCTGCACCCGTGGAATGTCCGCAGCCTTCGCCACGGAAATAAGAATTGTGCCGATGCGCGTGTTGCCCGCCAGGCGGCGGTGATAGGTGCGCAGCGGCAGCACCACGATCGCGTCCTGGTCAGAGCCGAAGGCGGACTGGCCTTTGGCCCCCAGCCGGCCGATGATCTCGCAGGAGAACTTGCCGATGCGGAGCCGCTGGCCGAGCGGATCTTCTCCGGCGAACAGTTCTTTCACCAGCGTCGTGCCGATGAGGCAGACGGAACTGCCCGCGCGGATTTCGCTTTCGCTGAAGGCGCGGCCCTCCTCGATGATCCAGTCCTGCACGGTGAAATAATCCGATGTTGTGCCGATCACGGAGGAATCATAGTTGAGTGCCCCAAATACCGCCTTCACTTGCCTCTGCGCGGTGGGCGCCACGCCGCGCACGCCTGAAAGGTTGTTCTTGAGTGCTGCCACATCACGCTCTTCGAAGGAGCGTGACTCGGTTGAACCCGGGCCGAAGGTTGCCTGGCCGGGCCGCACGATCAGCATGTTGCTGCCGAGCTTCGCCAGGTTCTCGCGCACCTTGTCGGAAGCACCTGTTCCGAGTGTCACCATGGCGATCACCGCGGCAACGCCGATCACGATGCCGAGCAGCGTTAGCACCGAGCGCAGCTTGTTTCGCCGGATCGAGGAGAGTGCGAGTTTCATCGCTTCCCACAGCATCAGGCGGCTGCCTTCTCGGTGTCGCTGGCGATCCGGCCATCGACGAAGCGGATCATGCGGTGGGCATACTGCGCCATGTCCGGCTCATGGGTGACCATGACGACAGTCAGGCCGCGTTCGATATTGAGCCGTGCGATCAGTTCCATGATCTCGCGGCTTCGCTCCGTGTCGAGGTTGCCGGTCGGCTCATCAGCCAGCAGGAGAAGCGGATCGGTGACGATGGCGCGGGCGATCGCCACGCGCTGTTGCTGGCCGCCCGAAAGCTCGCCCGGTGTATGGTGCTCGCGGCCCGCGAGGCCTACGAGGTGCAGCGCCTCGATTGCCTTCTCGCGCCGCTCGCGCTTGCTCATGCCGCGGTAGATCAGCGGCAACTCGACATTCTCAATGGCGGTTGTGCGGTTCAGCAGGTTGAAGCCCTGGAACACGAAGCCGATGAAGTTGCGCCGGAGCAGGGCGCGCTGGTCGCGGGTAAGGCCCGTCACCTCGACACCGGCAAATGTGAAACTGCCGCTCGTCGGACGGTCAAGGCAGCCGATGATATTCATGGCGGTGGATTTGCCCGAGCCCGACGGGCCCATGATGGCGATGAACTCACCCCTGCCGATGGTGAGATCGACACCCGCAAGGGCACGCACGAGTCCTCCGCCCTCGCCATAAGTGCGGGTGATGTTGTGGAAGGAGATCAGGGGAGCGCCATCGGTCACTTGTCTGGTGCCTTCGCGGAGATGATCACCTCATCGTTAGCCTTCAGATCGCCGGAGACGATTTGAGTAAACGTGCCATCGCTGACGCCCACCCGCACCGTCACAGCCTTTGGCGCGCCGTTTTCGAGCACATAAATGGTGCGCTCGCCATCGGCAGAGGGGGCTTGCGCCCTTTCGCTGCGCGGCATGCGCGGAATGAACAGGTTGGTGACACTGAAGCCCGGTGATTTCACCGTGCGCGGCGGGCTGTAGCGGAGCGCGGCATTGGGCACGCTCAGAACATCCGGTACATCCTGCGTCACGATCTGGGCGGTGGCGGTCATGCCGGGGCGGAGCAGCAAATCCTTGTTGTCGACAATCAGCACCGCCTTGTAGGTCACCACATTGTCAGTGACCTTTGGCGAATACTCCACCGTGTCGATGATGGCCGGGAAGTTCTTGCCGGGATAGGCATCAACGGTGAAGGTGGCCCGCTGGCCTTCCTTGACGGCGCCAATGTCGGCTTCATCCACATCGGCTTCGAGCTGCATCCGCGCCAGATCCTCGGCGAGCGTGAAGAGCACGGGGGCCTGCAGCGAGGAGGCGACCGTCTGGCCAGGCTCTGCGGCGCGCTTCAGCACGATGCCGTCGACGGGCGAAAGAATGCGGGTTTTGGTCAGGTCGGTTTCCTGCATCACCAACTCGGCCTTCACCACGGCAATGTCGGCTTGGGCTGCTCCCACGGCGGCACGCGCGCGGGCCTCCGCCGCGCGGGCGGTGTCGAGATCCTGTGTCGAGGAAACGCCCTTGTCGCTCAGGCGCTGGGCGCGCTCGAAAATCACCTGCTTTTCGGTGAGCGTCGCCTTGGCGTCCTCCAGCCGTGCCTCGGCGGCGGCGAGCGAGGCCTTGACGCGGGACAGTTCCGCCTCAAGCCGCTCCGTATCAAGTTGCGCCAGAACGTCGCCCTTCTTCACCAGGCTGTTGGCTTCCACATTCACCGTGCGGATGACGCCGGAGCGTTCGCTTGACACCTCGACTTCCGTGGTGGGCTGAATATTGCCGGTCGCCTGCACCGTGACGACCAGTCCCCGCTGGCTGGCCGGCACTGTTTCATAGCTCACCTCGGGTCCGCCGGTCTGGGTGGCGAGAAACCACCAGACAGCACCCGCCACCGCCAATGCTGCAAGCGCTAGCCATGTCAGGCGGCGGCCCCAGCTCCTCCGGCGGCTTCTGGCGTCAAGCCCCAATATGGCTTCAATCTCGGCGGGGCCGGGCGGGGTCTGGATGTTCATCTTGGTCCAACTGTTTGTGTACACTTTCGACTAGACGCAAATGACGGCACAAATCCGGCGCTTGCAGGCTTGATCAGTCTGCTCTGCCTGATATGAGCCCAGTATGACCAGTATCAAATTCGAAAATGCACCGGGCGGCGCCCGGATCGCCTATCGCGAGGACGGCTCGGCCGTTTCCGGCCGCTGCGGCTTTTTCTGGCTGGGCGGCTTCAAATCCGACATGGAAGGCGCCAAGGCTGAAAGCTTGGCAACTCTTGCGGGCAGAACCGGCCGCCCCAGCCTTCGTTTCGACTACTCGGGTCACGGCGCATCGGGTGGCCTTTTCACCGACGGGACGATATCCGGCTGGCTTGAGCAATCCTGCCACATGTTCCTCACCCGGGCCCAAGGTCCGCGCATCGTGGTGGGCTCCAGCATGGGGGGCTGGCTGGCGCTGCTGCTCTACCGGCATTTCAGCCGCTCCAACCCTGAAGCGGCGCGGCGCATCAAGGGCCTCGTGCTGCTGGCGCCTGCTGCCGACATGACGGCAGACCTGATGTGGGATCAGTTTCCGGACGCCGTGCGGCGCGCGGTGACCGAGAGGGGTGTCTGGTCGCGGCCTTCGGCCTATGGCGAGCCTTACGAGATCACGCGGGGGCTGATCGAGGACGGCCGGCGGCATTTGATGCTGGCGGAAGGCCTCGCGCTTCACTGCCCGGCGCGCATCCTGCAAGGCGATGCGGACCCCGATGTGCCGCCCGCCCACGCGATGAAGTTATTCGGCGCGCTTGAGGGCGAAGATGTGACGCTGACGCTCATCAAGGGTGGCGACCACCGGCTCTCGACCGGTGCGCAGCTTCAGCTTCTCGGTGAAACCGTGCTGTCCCTGGCTGAGCGCGCTGACGGGATCAGCGCCTGATCTCCCTGGAGATCTCGCCAAGCCCTTCGCGGTAGCTGGGATAGGCCAATTCGATGCCAAGCTCTGACTTGAGGCGCGCATTCGAGACGCGTTTCGAATCGGCATAGAAGCTGCGCGCCATGGGCGAAAGCTGTGCCTCCTCAAAGGGAACATCCGGCGGCACCGGCAGGCCCAGCAACCTTGCGCCATATTCGACGACATCCTGCGGCGGGCAGGCTTCGTCATCGCAGACATTATAGGCGCGGCCCGGATGCGGCTTTGCAATCGAGGCTTCAAGCACGGTGGCAATGTCTGCGACATGGATGCGGCTGAAAATCTGCCCCGGCTTGATCACCCGCTTCGCCGTGCCATCGAGAAGCGACAGGAGTTGGTTGCGTCCAGGCCCATAAATGCCGGCAAGGCGGAAGATGTGAACCGGCAGGTGATCTCTGCGCCAGAGGTCAAGCCATTGCGCTTCTGCTTCAAGCCGCCGCTGGCCACGCTCGGTGTTGGGGGTGAGCGGTGTATCCTCGGTCACGAGGCTGCCCGCATGGTCGCCATAGACGCCCGTTGTCGAGAGATAGGCCACCCACTGGAACTGCGCCGCGCGCCTGGCGAAATCTCCGGCATGCTGGCGCAGTACCGGGTCGCCATCCCTGTCGGGCGGTGCGGATGTCACCACATGGGTGACGCCATTGAAAGCCTCGGGCCCAAGTGGTGATGACCCGTCGAACACAAAGGCACGGTAGCCCTTCGTGGCAATGGCGGCAGCGCCTTCCGCACTGCGGCTCGTGGCGCTGATATGCCAGCCTTTCGCCGCCAGGCGCTGCGCCAGGGCCCGTGCTGAAAAGCCGAGGCCAAAAAACAGAATGTGATTCACCTTGCCTCCCATTCGGCACGCACCGCCGCATCGGCTTCATGTGCCATGTGCTGATTACGCAGCCGGATGAAATCCGGATGAGGCATGAGGCGTGACAAGGCCCAGACCGCCATGGCCCGCACCAGTGGTGACGCATCGTCGAGCAGGCGCTCCGCCTCTGGAATGAGTGTACCATCACCGCTGTTGCCGGTGGCAATCAGCACGTTGCGGATGAAGCGGTCACGCCCCGTGCGCTTTACAGCGGAGCCTGAGAACAGGGCGCGGAAGGCGGCGTCATCAAGCTTCAGCAGATCAGCGAGGCGGGGCGCGATCAACTCTTCCCGCGCAGCCAGCTTTGCCTCACGCGCGGTTTGGGCAAACTTGTTCCATGGACATACGGCGAGGCAATCGTCACAGCCATAGATGCGGTTACCGATGGCTTCGCGGAACTCCGGCGCGATGTGGCCGTTATGCTCGATCGTGAGGTATGAAATGCAGCGCCGCGCATCGAGCTGGTAAGGCTCCGGAAATGCCTTGGTGGGGCAGATATCGAGGCAGGCGCTGCATGAGCCGCAATGGTCCTGCTCTGGTTGGTCCGCCGCAAGTTCGGCGGTGGTGAGGATGGTGCCGATGAAGAACCAGGAGCCAAGTTCGCGCGAGACCAGGTTGGTGTGCTTGCCCTGCCAGCCAAGCCCCGCCTTTTGCGCCAGGGGCTTTTCCATGAGTGGTGCGGTGTCAACGAACACCTTCACATCCGCTGCAGCAGCATGCGCCAGCCACTGCGCGATACGCTTCAGCTTGCCCTTGACCACATCATGGTAATCGCGATGCAGCGCATAGGCGGCGATGACGCCCGACTGCCTGTCTGCAAGCCGCGCCAGCGGGTCGAAATCGGGCGCATAGTTCTCGGCCAGCACGATGGCCGATCGCGCCTCCGGCCACATGCTGTTGGGGCTGGCGCGCCGCTGTTCCGTCTCTTCCATCCATGCCATCGAGGCGTGGCGGCCTTGTGTGATGAAGTCGCGCAGTCGCTGAGCCTGTTGCGGGTCATCCGCCAGACGCACGATGCGGATAGCGGCGAATCCTTCGCGTTCCGCCCGGTTCCTGATCTCCTGGGCGAGGGAAGGCACAGTCAGAAATCGAGGTCGGCGTAATGGGAGCCGGGGGCCACGCCGCGCACGCTGTCGCCCAGCAGCATGCGGAAGGAAGGGCGGGACTTCATCCGCTGGAACCACGACTTCGCCACTGGATAGTCCGCCCACGGAACATCGCCAAGATAATCGATGGCCGAGAGATGTCCTGCCGCGGCAAGATCGGCGAGCGAGAGATGTTCGCCCGCAAGCCAGACGCGGTGATCGGTGAGGTGGCCGATATAGTCGAGGTGGTCGCGAAGGCGGCTCGTGGCAAGCCTCACCCGGGCCATGTCCGGCCCGCCGCCGCCCTTGCCGCGCGGCAGAAAGCGGCGAATCACCTTTTCGGTCAGCAGCGGCTCGCTGACCTCGGCATAGAACTTGCTATCGAACCAGCCGGTGAGGCGGCGCACCTCGGCGCGCTCGAACGCGTCCCCCGGGATGAGGGAGACGCGCGTGGCCTTGGTTTCCTCGAGATATTCGCTGATGGCCTCGATGCCCGAAAGGGGTGTCGAGGCGTCCTCGAGATAGACGGGCAGCGTGCCGGCGGGGTTCAACTCGAAGATATCAGGGCTTGGCTCCCAGGGCTCCTCGTCAATCAACTCAACCGGAACGCCATATTCGGCGAGCGCGAGGCGCAGCCGTCTGCTGAAGGGATCGAGCGCGAAATGAACGAGCGACGGCATGTTAGGAAAAACTTAACCCTGACCTTGTCATCAACAGTGGCAGGAGGTTCCTGCCTTAATTAATCCGGATGCGCGCGTATAAAGCTCTTGTGCCCCCGGCGGCAAGAAAATCCGACCATATAAACGTCAAGCCCAGAGTCGCCCTTCATGCTCATTCTCCAGATCGTTGTGCTGGCGCTCATTCAGGGCATTACCGAATTTCTGCCCATTTCATCTTCGGGTCATCTTCTTCTGGTGCCCGCCATCACCGGCTGGCCGGATCAGGGTCTTCTGACCGATGTCATGGTGCACATGGGGTCTTTCCTTGCCGTCGTCGTCTATTTCTGGCGCGACTGCGTGAATCTTGTGGTGGGGGCAATCGACCTGCTGCGTGGCCGCATGACGGCCTGGGGCCGGCTTGCTCTGCTCATTATGGTGGGCACCATTCCCGCCGTGGCCTTCGGGATCTTCCTCGACAAGATCGGCTTCATGGACCTGGTGCGCGCGATGCCGGAAGTCGTGGCGTGGAACGCCATCATCTTCGGCGTCCTGCTCTATGTTTGTGACCGCTTTGGCCTGTCAACGCGCCGCATGGCGGACATGACCTGGATGCCCGCCATCATCATCGGCTTCGCCCAGGCACTGGCCATCATTCCCGGCACCAGCCGCTCTGGCATCACCATGACGGCGGCCCGTGCCTTAGGCTTCGAGCGACCGGAAGCGGCGCGCTTCGCCTTCCTGCTTGGCATACCGGCAATTGCGGGTGCAGGCGTGCTGAAGCTCGGCGAAGCTGTTTCATCCGGCGCCACGATCACCTTCGGCATGCTGCTGACTGCGGTGCTCACCTTCTTCGTGGCGCTTGGCACCATCACCGTGCTGATGAAACTTGTCCGCCACGTCAGCTTCCTGCCTTTCGCGATTTACCGCGTGGCGCTCGGCATCGTGCTGCTGGCGGTAATCTACTCCGGCATACCCTTGGGCGCGGTGAACTGACCGGCCTTGCGGTAGCGGTAGAGATAGCCCGGAACGATTCCCTCGATGCCCGATGGCGTGATGCCGAGGCCCTGCAGCGTGCGGCCTTCGCGTTCGGCATCCGCACTCACCACATTGTCGGACTTCAGGAGTTCCACCTGATCGGTGGTCAACATCGGGTTGGGCAGCATGCCCATCACGGTGGCCTGAAGCTTGGCGACACCCCACGGCACGGGGATCAGCGGCCGCCTGCGCTCAATCGTATCAAGCGTGAATGTCATCAACTGACGGAAACTGAAGACTTCCGGCCCACCCAGTTCATAGGTGCGACCGTCAGGCTCGCCCGCATCGATGAGTCGGGCCACGGCCTCGCCCACATCGCCCGCGAAGACCGGCGCAAATTTCGTCTCGCCGCCGCCAATCAGCGGCAGGAAGGGAGAAAACCGGGCGAGTTGGGCAAAGCGGTTGAAGAATGAATCTTCCGGCCCGAACACGATCGAGGGCCGCAGCATGATGGCGCCGGGGAAGGCGGCGCGGGCGTTCTTTTCGCCTCTTGCCTTGGAGCGGGCATATTCGGAGGTTGAATTCTCATCAGCGCCAATGGCCGACATCTGGATGAACAGTCGGGCCTTCGCGGCCTTGGCCGCCTTGGCTGCGGCTTCCGCACCGAAGGCATGGATGGCATCGAAGCTCTGGGCCCCGGCGGAGTGCAAAACACCCGGCAGGTTGATCACTGCATAAGCGCCCTCGCAGGCGGCGGCGAGAGACGCGGGATAGCGCAGGTTGGCCTGCACCATCATGATCTGCCCGACATTGCCTGACGTCTGTAGATGCCCCGCGAGGTCGGGCCTGCGGCAGGCGACGCGGATGCGATAGCCGCGCCTTGCTAGCGCCCAGACGACGTGACGGCCCAGAAAGCCCGAACCGCCGATGATGGTGATGAGTCTGTCGGAAGGCTGAACGAGCACGGGAGATCACCCTGATGGTTGGATTTCCGCGCCTTTTAGCGTCTTGGGCTGCCGTTGCAAAGCCCAACGGAATGCTGGTGAAAAGCCTTTCGCAGGAGTTTGGTTGACAGGCCCGGAAAGCCTCTCTAAGAAGCGCCCGGCTAGCCCAGATGGCGGAATTGGTAGACGCACTAGTTTCAGGTACTAGCGCTGAAAGGCGTGGAGGTTCGAGTCCTCTTCTGGGCACCATCCTAAAGATACGGCAAACGGCGGGACCCCTCTGATGGCAATCAAGCTTTACAAGGGCGACCTGCCCGCAGGGATCGATTTCGGGTCTTCCGTCGCGGTCGATACCGAGACGCTTGGCCTTCTGCCGCGCCGCGACAAGCTCTGCGTGGTGCAACTCTCCGCCGGAGATGGTAACGCGCATGTCGTGCAGCTTGACCGCGCGAGCTATGGTGCGCCGAACCTCAAGGCGCTGTTCGCCAATCCCGCCATCACCAAGATTTTCCACTATGCCCGCTTCGACGTGGCGGTGATCCGGCATTATCTCGGCGTCGAGACCACGCCTCTCTATTGCACCAAGATCGCCTCAAAGCTCACCCGTACCTATACCGACCGGCATGGCCTGAAGGATCTGGTGAAGGAGTTGCTGGGCATCGAACTCAACAAGCAGCAGCAAAGCTCCGACTGGGGCGCCCACGTGCTGTCGGACGCGCAGAAGCAATATGCGGCACAGGATGTCCTCTATCTTCACGAACTGAAATCACGCCTTGATCAGATGCTGGCGCGCGAGGGGCGCGCGGGCCTGGCGCAGGCCTGTTTCGACTTCATTCCCACACGCGCGGCGCTCGATCTTGCGGGCTGGACAGAGGAAGATGTCTTCGCCCATTGACGCGGCGCAGAAGGCGCTGAGGCGGGCGGGCCTGGCAAGGGCTGCAAGCTGGCTTGCTGCGGCGCTCGGCGCCGGCCTCGTGGTGGCTTTCCTCCTACAGGCGGGGCTGTTTTCCATGTTCGCGCCAAAGCCGCAGGCGCCGCCGCCCAGCGCCAAGCCCGATCGGATCACCGCAACGCAATCGACCGTCAGCGGCGTGGACAATCAGAAGCAACCCTATGAGGTGAAGGCCCGTTTCGGCTGGCAGGATGATGCCACGCCCTCCCTCGTCCATCTTGAGGAGCCGCAGGGGGTGTTCCAACGGGCGGAGGGGACCCAGTATACGATCCGCGCCGACCGCGGCCGTTATGACACCAGCGTGAAGGCGCTGGATCTCGATGGTAATGTGGTGCTGGAACAAAATGAACGTTTCACGGCGCGCATGGCAAGGGCCAATGTGCTGGTGGAGGAGAAGAAACTGGTGTCTGATACACCGGTCACGGTGACGTTCTCCTCCGGCAGCGTCTCGGCCAACGGCATGCAAATAACCGATGACGGTGAGCGGATTCTGTTCTTGAATGGCGTCCGGGCGCGCTTCGAGGCGCCGCAGGCAGAAGGAGATGTGAAACCATGATCATGAGGCTTGCCGCCGCCGCCGCGGTGTTCCTTCTCGCCGCCGGGCCACTCCACGCCCAGACGGAACAGCCCACCACAAAGACGGAGGTGAAAGCTCCGGTGCCGGTTGATGTGGTGGCCAATGAAATGGAAATCCTCGATGCGCAGAAGAAGGCGATTTTCCGCGGCGCAGTGGATGCCACGCGCGGCACCACAAACCTCAAGGCGGATACGCTGACCGTCACCTACGCCGAAGTGAAGCAGCCGGACGGCACCTTCAAGACGGATGCCACCGATCTCGACGCCCGGGGCAATGTCACGATTACGACCCCCAAGGAAACCATCACCGGCGACTGGGCGAAGTATGATCCACAAAACGATAAGCTGGTTGTAGGCGGCAAGGCGAAGCTGGTGCAGGGTGCCACCGTGCTGACAGGCAATGAACTCCAGGCCGATCTCAAGACTGGCCGCATGCAGATGACGGGCGGCCGGGTGAAGGGTAGTTTCCTTCCGAAGTGAACGGCCTTATTCAATGTTAAACCTATTCAACGGATATTCTCTTGGCGCGTGATGAAGACGTGATGGCGGACAGGATGCCTCAAGCTCAGGAAGCCCGGCGGGCCGAAGACCCGCAGGCCGGCAGCCGGGGCGGGAGAATGCCTGAGCGCGCTGGTCTGGTCGTTGAAGGCTTGCGCAAGTCGTACAAGCGGCGGCCTGTCGTGCGTGACGTCTCCTTGTCGGTCAGGCGCGGTGAAGCTGTGGGTCTTCTGGGGCCCAATGGCGCCGGCAAGACGACTGTGTTCTACATGATCACGGGTTTGATTGCCGCCGACAGCGGCCGGATCAGCCTTGATGGCACGGAGATCACCCATCTGCCCATGTACCGCCGGGCACGTTTGGGAATTGGTTATCTGGCGCAGGAGAGCTCGATCTTCCGTGGTCTCACGGTTGAGGAAAACATTCGCGCCGTGCTGGAGCTTGTCCCAGGAACCCGGAAAACGCGCGAAGCCAAGCTGAATGAGTTGCTCGATGAGTTCTCCATCACCCACATCCGGAATTCGCCGGCTGTTGCGCTCTCTGGCGGCGAACGCCGCCGGGTGGAAATCGCCCGCGCCCTCGCGTCCAGCCCTGAATTCATGCTCCTCGACGAACCCTTCGCCGGAATCGACCCGATTGCGATCAGTGATATTCGCAGGCTGGTGCGACAGCTCACCTCCCGGGGAATCGGGGTGCTTGTTACGGATCACAACGTCCGCGAAACGCTCGAGCTTATCGACACCGCCCTCATCATCCACGAGGGCCAGGTCCTGACCCAGGGCACGCCGGAGGAAATCGTCAGCAACCCTGATGTGAGGCGCTACTATCTCGGCGCCGACTTCAGCCTCTAGCGGCCAGAGAGGCCGGTCATGGCGCTGAACCAGAGGCTCGAACTTCGCCAGGGCCAATCGCTGGTCATGACGCCGCAGCTGCAGCAGGCAATCAAGCTGTTGCAGATGTCCAATATCGAGCTTCAAGCCTTCGTCGAACAGGAACTCGAGAGGAACCCGCTGCTCGAGCGCGATGAGCGCAGCGAGGTGAAGCAGGAAGCCCCGGATACTCCGCAGGCAGAACCTGATATGGTGAGCGCGCTGGCCTCCACCAGAGGGCCAGAGGAACGGCTTCGTACCCTCGATACCGAACTCGAGAATGTCTACACGCATGAATCCCGTGCCGATGCGGCCAACCGTGAAGCTTTTGCCCAACAGCAGGATTCGGGCTGGTCGACGCTCCGCCAGCAGGGCGGTGGTTCGCTCTCTGCCGAGGATCTCGATTTCGCAGCCGGCTTGAGCAGCGAGCCGACACTGGCTGAACATTTGACCAGCCAGATGAACCTGCTTCTCACCGAACCATCCGAGCGGCTGATCGGCCAGCATCTGATCGGCACGCTGAATGAGGCTGGCTATCTCAGCGCTGATACGGTGAGCATTGCCGAAACACTCGGCACTTCAGTCGTGGATGTCGAGGCTGTTCTCAGCAAGCTTCAGGCGGCAGATCCGCCGGGTGTCTTCGCCCGCGACCTGAAGGAATGCCTTACGCTTCAACTGAAGGAGAAGGATCGCTTCGACCCTGCCATGGCGGTGCTACTCGCTCATCTGGATCTTGTTGCGAAGCGCGACTATGCCGCGCTCAAGAATCTCTGCCGGGTTGACCCTGACGATCTCAGCGACATGATGGCTGAACTCCGGGCGCTGAACCCCAAGCCCGGCCATGCCTTCGGCGCTGAGCCGGTGCAGCCGGTGATCCCGGATGTGGTGGTGCGCGCCTCGCCGGAGGGAAGCTGGATTGTTGAACTCAATACCGAGACTCTGCCGCGCGTGCTCATCAACAACCAATATCTGGCCAAGGTCCAGACCGCAGCCGCGAAGAGCGAGGACCGGCTCTATCTTTCCGAATGCCAGGCCAATGCCAGCTGGCTGGTAAAGAGCCTCGACCAGCGGGCCAAGACGATTCTGAAGGTGGCGCGCGAGATCGTCCGCCAGCAGGATGCCTTCCT
>JBEIDW010000026.1:0-28659 GCA_040383265.1 Hyphomicrobiales bacterium | reverse complement strand
GGATATGAGCTGAAAGTGGGCCGGTTCCCGTTCCTCGCCAATGGCAAGGCGATTGCGCTGGGAGAGGACCAGGGGCTGATCAAGACCATCTTCGACGCCAAGACGGGCCGACTGCTGGGCGCGCACATGGTGGGGGCGGAGGTGACGGAGCTGATCCAGGGCTTTGTCGTCGCCATGGGGCTGGAAACCACGGAAGAGGAGCTGATGCATACGGTGTTCCCGCATCCCACCCTCTCCGAAATGATGCACGAGAGCGTGCTCGACGCCTACGGCCGCGTCATCCACATGTGAGGTTTCCGGGGCCGGCCGTCACCACCGGAGCCCGTTATCTCAACGAAGACTTGTTCCCTTGGCCTGCTGCATTTAACGTCTCCCCCGTTACGGAAACTGATCCCGTGGAGACGACCATGACCGACTACAGCCTCACTGGGCCGAACAGCCGTCTGGCTGTCGACAGTGGCCTTGCCAGTGCACAGTGGTACCAGGCGCCTATACCCCGTGCCCGCCTCAAGGAACTCATGAAGCGGTCCGACGGTCCTGCGATCCGCGATACGGTGATCTGGATTGCCGCCTTCATCGTTACCGGCGGCTTCGCCTGGTATCTCTGGCCCTCACTGTGGTGCGTGCCGTTCTTCATTGCATATGGCGTTCTTTACGGGTCCTCATCCGATTCCCGCTGGCATGAATGCGGCCACGGCACGGCCTTCAAGACGCCCTGGATGAACAACGTGATCTACCAGATCTCCTGCTTCATGGTCATGCGCGAACCGACCGTCTGGCGCTGGAGCCACGCCCGCCACCACACGGACACCATCATTGTCGGACGCGACCCGGAGGTGGCCGTCATGCGGCCCACCGTGATCTTGAAGGTGATCCTCATGTTCTTCGCCGTTCCGCAAGTATGGGGCGAGATCAAGAGCATGATTCGCCACTCGCTGGGCCGCCTCACTCCGGACGAGGCGGACTTCATTCCGGACATGGAGCGCGCCAAGGTCTACCGCACGGCGCGGATCTGGCTGGCGATTCACCTCGCCGTTATCGCCTATGCAGTTTGGATCGGCTCCATTCTGCCCATGCTGTTCGTGGGTCCACTGCCCACCATGTATGGCGCGTGGGTTCACGTCATGACCGGCCTTACCCAGCATACGGGCCTTCCGGAAAATGTGCTGGATCACCGTCTTAACTGCCGCACGGTCTATATGAATCCGGTGCTGCGCTTCATCTACTGGAACATGAATTATCACGTGGAACATCACATGTTCCCCATGGTGCCTTACCATCGGCTGCCGGAACTGCATGAGGAGATGAAGGCGTATTGCCCGCCACCCTATGAGAGCGTGATCTCGGCCTATCGCGAGATCATTCCTGCGATCCTGCGCCAGGTGAGGGAGCCCGACTGGTCCATCCAGCGGCCAATCCCACGGGATCCATCCACCAACCTCTCCGCCGCCGGATGAAAAGGGAGTAAGAACTCATGCCACAGTGGATTGAGGCCTGCGCCGCCAGCGACATCGATGAGGAGGACGTGCTGCGATTTGATCATGGCGGCCGCACGCTCGCCATCTACCGGTCTCCCGACAGCACCTACTATGCGACGGATGGGCTTTGCACCCATGAGCAGGTTCATCTCGCGGATGGGCTGGTGATGGGCAACATCATCGAATGCCCCAAGCATAATGGCCGCTTCGACTACCGCACAGGGGAAGCAAAGGGCGCACCGGTCTGTGTCAACTTGCGAACTTATCCCGTCCGGGTAGAAAATGGAAAAGTGCTCGTCGCCCTGGAGTGAGGCCGCGTATCGGGGCTATCGCCAGGCCCGAGGCAGGCAGCGCGCGGGACAATTTCCGTAACCGCTCCGATTACTATTGAAATCTCTGCTCCGAGGGCCGATATCCTGCCGTCATATAAGTGGGAATTGTCAGTTATGAACCTCAAGGGCTTCCATCACCTCACCGCCGTCACCGCCGATGCGCCGGGAAACCACAAATTCTACACGGAGACGCTGGGCCTCCGCCTTGTCAAGAAGACGGTGAACCAGGATGACACGTCCGCCTATCATCTGTTCTATGCCGATGGCATAGGCTCGCCTGGAACTGACATCACCTTCTTCGACTGGCCGGTGGGGCGTGAACGGCGCGGCACGCATTCGGTCACCCGTACGGGATTGCGCGTGGCGAATGAGGAGTCGCTCAAATGGTGGCAGCACCGATTCACCATGCGCGGCGTGAAGCAGGATGCGATTGCCGAACAGGGTGGCTGGCTGACGCTCCCCTTCGAGGACCATGAAGGCCAGCGCCTGTCGCTCGTGGCCGACAGTGCGGGCGAAGCCCATGCCTGGGAGAAGAGCCCGGTTCCCGCCGAACATCAAATCAGGGGCCTTGGGCCGATCACCATGAGCGTTCCCGATATCCGCCAAACGGACATGGTGCTGACCAAACTGATGAACATGGTGCCCACCGGCAGTTTTGCCGGAACGCATGTCTACAAGATGAGTGCCGAGGGTGCGGTGGGTGAATTGCATATGACGGTTGATCCGACCCTGCCGCCCGCGCAGCAAGGGGCTGGTTCCGTCCACCACATCGCGTTCAATATCCCGTATGCGGAGTACGATGCCTGGGCCGAGCGGTTGCGTTCCATGCGCATGCCCAATTCCGGCCCTGTGGACCGCTTCTGGTTCAAGAGCCTCTATTTCCGGGAGCCGAACGGCATTCTCTTCGAACTTGCCACCGATGCGCCGGGCTTTGCCACGGACGAGCCGATGGACAGGCTTGGCGAAACCCTGTCTTTGCCGCCTTTCCTCGAAAACCGCCGGGCGCAGATCGAGGCCGGGTTGAAGAAACTCTGAGGCCTTCTCCACAATTGCACACCGCGCCGTCATCCCGGCCTTCACCGGGGTGACGCTAATAGGTGGCCAGCAGCGATACAGCTGACGGCCCTAGCCCTCACCCATCGTAGCCATAATCCCGCCGCGCGGCGTCGCGCGTGACGATGCCTGCGGCGATGTCATCTTCCAAGGCCTGCCGGTCGCGCTTGTCAGGCTGGCCGAAGCCGCCACCGCCGGGGAGTTTCAGCACCAGGCTGTCACCCGTTTCGATGATGTGGATGCCCTTGTCAGGGAGTTGCGAACCGGAGCCGCGCGCTGCTTCGCCCTTGCAACCGGGAAGGCCGCCCTCGCGGCCAAGTGCGGGATTGTGGATGCGGTCAAAGGTGGCGGCGGAAATGGCGAAGGGTGCTTTTTCGCGGTTGGCAATCTCGATCAATTGGGAAGCGCCACCACGCCATTGGCCCGGGCCACCAGAGTTGGCAAGGTAGTGCTTGCGCTTGAAATAAAGCGGGCACTGGGTTTCCGTCACTTCTACCGGAATGGTGCCGACGCCTGAAGGAAACGCGGTGGTGGCCAAGCCATCCTTGCCGGGCCTGCCGCCGATGCCGCCAAGCCCCATGTTGATGACGGCGAATGACTTCGCGTTTGCCGTTTGCTCCGGTGGAACCCGTCCGTGGGCGGAGTAAAGCGAGAGGATCCAGATGGGGCCCGCACTTTCCGCCTGCACGGTGCCAGGCAATGCCTGGGCGAGGCAGCCGAACACGCTGTCCGCCAGCATCTGGCCAATCACATGGCGCGCGGTGACGGGCGAGGGGCGGATCGGATCGATGATGGTGCCGGGCTCCGTCACCAGGTCGAAGCACGAGAGCGAGCCGATATTGTTCGGCACGTGCGGGGCGATCACCGCCTTCAGGCCAAACACCGCATAGGCATGGGTGTAGGTGCGCGGTGAGTTGATGCCGAACAGAGAGGCGGGCGAGGAACCGGAGAAATCGACCGTGATCTTGCCATTTCGGATGGAGAGTTTCGACTTCAGCACCAGTTGCCGCTCATAGCCATCAAGCGGCATCTCGTAGGACCATTCGCCCTCCGGCAATGCCCTGATCGCTTCGCGCGCGCCCTTTTCGGACTTCGTAAGAATGTGCTTCGCCAGCGTATCGAGCGAGGTAAGCTTGAATTCCGTCATCATGTCCACCAGGCGGCGGGCGCCGGTGTCATTGGCGCTGACGAGGGAGAGGATATCGCCCTTCACCTCCACGGGGCTGCGCGAATTGGCGAGGATGATGGCGAGCAGTTCCTCGTTGAGCTTGCCTTCCTTGCGGATCTTGAGATGCGGAATGAGAGTTCCTTCCTCGAAAGAGGAATTGGCCTTGGCCGACATGCCGACCCCGCCCACGTCGATCACATGGCAGGTCGAAGCAAAGAAGGCGACGAGCTTCTTGCCGAGGAAGACCGGCGTCATCATCACATAGTCGAACAGATGTCCGGTGCCGAGCCAGGGATCATTGGTGATGAACACGTCGCCGGGCTTCATCGTTGACTGCGGATAGTGCTTGAAGAAATGTGCCACGGCGGTGGCCATGGTGTTCACGTGGCCCGGCGTTCCCGTCATCGCCTGGGCAATCATGTTACCCTCCGTGTCATAGACACCGGCGGAGAGATCACCCGCCTCGCGGGTGATGGTGCCGAAGGCCGTGCGCAGCAGCGATTGCGCCTGTTCCTCCACGACCGCGATCAGGCGGTTCCACATCACCTGCGTGCGGATGGCTGCGAGTGCGTGCTTGCTCATCGCGTGCGCTCCAGAACAATATAACCAAGGGAGTTGATTGAGGCCTTGAAGTTGGCGCCGACGATCGTTGAGGTTTCATCCTCCGCGATGATGGCGGGCCCCTTGATGGAAGAGCCCGGCTTCATGTCGAAGCGCCAGTAGACGGGGGCTGAGATCTGCTTCGAAAGAGCAGGATCGTAGATCACGCGTTTTGAGCGTGGCTTGGGCGCGGCTTTCTTCGCCGCCTTGGCCGCGCGCTTCGGTTTGATGGCGGGAGAGGAGACGGTGACGGACCAGGTGATGGCCTCCACCTCCTGGTTTGGAATGCGAAGTCCGTAGACCTGTTCATAAAGCTTCTCGAAGGCGGCCTTGAGTTTCAGCCCATCGGCCTTCGACAGCTTCTTCACCGGCACCTGCACCCGGATTTCATGGCCCTGGCCGATATAGCGGCAGTCGGCGATGATGCTCACCTGCGCTTTGGTCCTGCCGAGTGCCGGCTCCACCACCGCGCGGGCATCCGCCGTCATGGCTGAGAGCAGCGCGTTGACTCGGTCTGCATTGAAGTCATCGAGCGGCACGACGGCGCTCTTGGTGATTTCATAGGCGACCGGCGCGCGCAGAAATCCGATCGCCGAGCCAACGCCAGCGCCACGCGGCACGATGATGGTGGACACGCCCACCTTCTCTGCCAGGCGGCAGGCATGCAGCGGCGCGCCACCGCCAAAGGCGATCATTGTGCAGGCCGCAATGTCATGGCCGCGCTCAATGGCGTGAACGCGCGCCGCATTGGCCATGTTCTCCTCCACGATTTCGGTAACGCCCGCGGCGGACCAGAAATCCTTGAGGCCCAGCCTGTCGCCGATGTTCTTTTGCAGTGCAGCCTTGGCGGCTGCCTCATCGAGGGAAATCTTGCCGCCTGCAAAATAAGCCGGGTCAATCTTGCCCAGAGCGAGATTGGCGTCCGTGACGGCGGGTTCCACACCTCCCCGGCCATAGCAGACAGGGCCAGGCGTGGAGCCTGCGCTGTCTGGCCCCACGGTAATGCGCGAGAGCTTGTCCACGCGCGCGATGGAGCCGCCGCCCGCGCCAATTTCTACCATCTCGATCACGGGAATGCGCACCGGCGTGCCGGACCCCTTCATGTCGCGGTAGGCGCGCGCAATCTCGAACTTGCGGGCGCGTTCCGGCTCGCCATCGGTAAGAAGGCAGATCTTCGCCGTCGTACCGCCCATGTCGAAGGAGAGGACATCGGGAAGGGCGCATTCGGCTGCGATCTGGCTTGCCAGAATGGCGCCGCCTGCGGGGCCGGATTCCACGAGGCGGATGGGGAAACGCGCCGCCGTTTCCAGTGTCGTCAGGCCACCGCCGGACATCATCAGGAAGAGCGGGGCCGACAGCTTCATCTCCTTCACCTGGTCGCGCAGGCGGTAGAGGTAGCTTGCCATCAAGGGGCGCACATAGGCATTGGCGATTGTGGTGGAGAAGCGCTCATATTCTCGGATCTCGGGCGCAACCTCACTCGAGATGCAAAGCGTCACATCATCGGGCAGGAGGCGGGCGAGAAGGTCACGCACGCGCTTTTCATGGGCATCATGCGCGTAGGCATGAAGCAAGCCGATGGCAACGGATTTCACGCCTTCGGCGATGATCCTGGCCGCCAGCGGCTTGATGGCGCTTTCATCGAGCGGGACCAGAACGTCGCCATCCGCCGAGAGGCGCTCGCGCACTTCAAGACGCAGTGTGCGCGGCACCAGCGGCACCGGCCGGTCAATCATCAGGTCATAATGGTCGAAGCGCTTTTCATAGCCCTGTTCCACGATGTCGCGGAAACCCTCGGTCGTCAGAAAGGCGGTCTTCGCGCCCTTGCGCTCGATCAGCGCATTGGTGGCCAGCGTCGTGCCGTGGATGAAGACGGCAATATCCTGCGGCTTCAGGCCGGAGGCTTCGAGGACCAGCTTGATCCCCTCGATCACGCCCAGTTCCGGCGCATGGGTGGTGGTGAGGACCTTGCCGCTCCAGCGCTTCGCGCCGTCTTCGAGGACAATGTCGGTGAAGGTGCCGCCAATGTCGGCGGCGAGTTTTGCCTGCTTTGCCATGATGAACCCCTAGAACCGGGTTGAGCGGCTTTCAAGAGGCATTCGCATCTGCCACTTGAGGGGCGTATTGCAGAAACTGCAACATCTCTCTATCAATCCCCTCATGGCAAAAGTCACCATTCAGGATGTGGCCCGTGTGGCGGGGGTGAGTGTTGCAACCGTGGACCGGGTTTTGAACCGCAGGCCCGGGGTGCGCACTGTGACCGTGAACAAGGTCGAGACCGCGATCCGCGATCTCAATTACCAGCCGGACCGCATCGCGGCCAGGCTGGCGCGCTCGCGTGAATACCGCTTCTGCTTCGTGCTGCCAGACCGGGCTGGCGATTTCTGGGAGCGCATCAACGAAGAAGTGCGAACCATGGCGGATCGCATGGCGGGGGAGCGGGTGACGATCACCGTGAAGCGCGTCGATGTGTTTGACGGCGAGCTTCTGGCCTCCACCCTCGATGCCATCGGCGATGTGCATGACGGCGTGGCGGTTGCAGCCCTCGATCATCCTGCGGTGCGGGAGGCGATCAATGCGCTGGCGGCGCGGGGTGTCACGGTGGTGACACTCGTTTCCGACGTGCCCGGCTCCAAGCGCGAGCACTATGCGGGAATCGACAATTCTTCGGCAGGCCGCACCGCGGCAAGCCTGATGGGCCGCTTCCTGAGGGGACTGACCGGCAAGGTGGGGTTGATCGCCGGTTCGCTGGCGCTGCGTGACCATATTGAGCGCCAGTTCGGCTTCGAGCAGGTGCTGGCGCATGAGTATACCAACTTGCAGGTGCTTCCCGTGCGTGAATCGCGCGATGACTGGCGCAAGCTGGAGGAGATGACGGGCCAGCTTCTCGCCGAGCATCCCGATCTTCTCGGTCTTTATAATGTAGGTGGCGGCACACGCGGCATCGTCTCGGCGCTTGAAGCCCATGGCCGCGCCAAGGACGTGGTGCTGCTGGCCCACGACCTGAGCGACACCAACCGCAAGGCGTTGATCCGCGGCACGATCGACGCCGTGATCAATCAGGACCCCGGCCATGAGGTGCGAAGCGCCATCCGTGTGCTGATCGCCAAGGCCGACAACGTGCCGCTCATCGAATCGCAGGAGCGGATCAGGATCG
The DNA here is from genome assembly GCA_040383265.1 of Hyphomicrobiales bacterium. Lineage (GTDB taxonomy): Bacteria > Pseudomonadota > Alphaproteobacteria > Rhizobiales > Aestuariivirgaceae > Aestuariivirga. Next base: position 20,871 of record JBEIDW010000026.1, on the reverse strand, counting down.
ACATCTTCCTGCGGGACAACTTGCCTTAGTCACCTTGTCTCTTTCTGCCACGCATGGCGCGGGAGGAAGAAAGATCAGGCATAAAGTGCCGGTTTCTTCTCATAGGAAATCGCCACCGTCTCGCCGGTCTGGAGAGACTTCACGGCTGCATCCGTCACCGTCGTGGCCACATAGCCATCCCAGGCTGAGGAACCTACAGGAACACCGGAGCGGAGGCTGTCCACCCAGGCCTGGTTCTGGATGCGGTAGGCGGCGGCAAAGCGTGGTCGCCAGTCGGGAGCAAGGCTTGTGGCGGTTACGCCTGCCGAACGGATTTCGGTCGTGGTGCTGGGCCCGAAGGAAATCGTGCCCGTCTCGCAGATCAGTTCGCCCTTCACGTCATAGCCATATTGCGCATTGAGAAAGAGTTCGACATCCACAAGCTGTCCCTTGTCCGTCTCGAAGACGACGAGCATCGGATCATCAAACCTGGCATGGCGCGAGCGCTTTGCCTTGAACACCGTGACGGAGGACAACTCTGCCGCAAGCACGAAGCGCGAGATGTCCACCTCATGTCCGCAGGAACTCACGAGTGCTGTCGCGGAATCAAAGTGCGGCGGGGCGGCGGCATTGCGGTGAATGCAATGGAAGGCCAGCGCCTCGCCATATGCGCCACCATTCAGCAGGTTACGCATGTCGGTATAGCCTGGGTCAAAGCGGCGCATGTAGCCGAGCTGTACATGGCGCTTGCCGGATGAAAGCTCCGCCTCGATTACCCGCAAACCTTCAGTGGCGGTCGGCGCCAGCGGCTTCTCGCACAGCACCGGCTTCCCAGCCTTGATGCAGGCAATGGTGTATTCCGCATGGGTTGCATCGGGCGAAGCGATGAGGACGGCGTTTACATCGGGATCATTGATCACAGCATAGGGATCGCTGCCGCTTTTGCCTGCGCCGGTTTCAGCGGATACCGATCTGGCGCGCGCGGCATCCGCGTCAGAAATGGCCTCGAGATGCGCGCCTGCCACGGTGTTCGCAATGATGCGGGCGTGATCTGCCCCCATGACGCCCGCGCCGATGATGCCGATGCCGATGCTCATTCCGCTTCTCCTGTCATGCGTAGAAAGCTCCTCATCGGCAGAAGGCCATTATTGCACTGTGCCACGCGCATCGACCTTCACCGCCCCAAGTACGTCGTTGCCGTTCACGAACACCACCTTGTCATAAAGATTGGTGACGGGGCAGACGTGATTGGGGGTGACACGGAGAATGTCGCCGACTTTCGGCTTGTCGTTCACCTTTGAGATGTCGAGGAAGCCGTGCTCCTCTGACATGTTGTAAACCGGGGCGCCAGACAAGCCGCGCACCTCGCCAAAACCTTGCAGGCCCATGAGATCGCTGGTCAGCGCCTTGGAGCCTGCATCCAGCATGGCGCGGTCCGGCGTTGGCACGCTCACGACCGTTGAGAGCACCGTGAACGCGCAGTCATCCGCCGTGGCCGCGCCCGCTGCCATCTGCATCCTGTCGCCATAGATGTAAGTTCCGGCGCGATATTCGGTGACAAGTGAGAGGCCTTCATCCTTCCACATGTCAGGCGTGCCGCCGGTTGACACCTCCGGCACATCAAGCCCGGCAGCTGCCAGTTTCGCGCGGGCAGCCGCAAGAAAATCCGCCATCTGGGCGCGTGCGCCATTCTTCGGCAGCGTCATCAAGCCGCCGAACGCGAGGCCTTGGTGCTGATCAATTCGCTTTGCGAGTTCAACCGCGGCGTCCGGGCTTTGCACGCCATTGCGCGCGGCGCCCGTATCGCATTCGACCATCACCGTGATGTCGCGCCCGGCCTGCCGCGCCGCATGCGAAAGGCCTTCGAGCACGGCTTCGTGATCCGCCACCAGCTTGATGTCCGTACGCTTTGCCAGGTCTGCCAGCCGGTCCAGCTTGCGGCGGCCCACCACGTTGAAGGTCAGCAGCATGTCGGTGATGCCGGCTGCCGCCATCACTTCCGCCTCGCCGAGCTTCTGGACGGTAATACCCTTGGCGCCCATGGCGATCTGTGCCTTGGCGAGTGGAATGAGCTTGTGTGTCTTGATGTGCGGGCGGTTGGCGAAGCCCGCCGCGTCGCAGCGCGCCTGCCAGCGCAGGAGGTTCCTTGCGACGATATTGATATCGATGACCGGAACCGGCGTTTCGAGGTCCTCAAGTTTGCGGCCAACATGTTCGAACTCAATGCCGTTCAGCATGTCCATCGGGGAAGACCTGTCATCACCATCTGCCTGCCAACTTTGTTTCGTGGCGCTTCAGCCCGTCTTGAGCCGCGCCACACCATAAGGACCGAGTTCCACGGTGGACAGTGTCTTCACGCGCGCGCCGGGACGGGACAGGAAATCCGGCGCTGTGGTGAGGGCCGCGAAGTTGCGCTCTGACAGGTGGTGGATTTCACCACGGCCGGGGAGGCCCGCGATCTTCACCGTCTGGGGCTCCGCACTCAGGTTCGCCAGCCACAGTTCCCTGGCCGTTCCGGATTGATAGGCCAGTGCGGCAATGGTGGAGGGCGCGCTGACCGCCGTTTCGAGCCGCCTCTGGCCTGCCGCCGGGCAGAGGCCCGCCAGCACATGATAGACCGGATAGACCTGCGGCTTCGTACTGTCGAAGCCCGGTTGTGCGTGATCCATCTTGCGGTAGATGACGCCCTGCGGGCCTGTCACCGCGCCGAGCGTCATGCTGTCAATTCCGCCTCTTGCCATGGCGGCAACAAGCCCGGCAGTCCATGCGGCGGCGAACAGGCCACGCTGGCGTGGGTCCATCTCCGCGAGACACAGGCGCTGGTTTTCTGGGTTTGGTGTCACCGCCGCGCCATAGGGGTTGGCGCGGCAGGCGATGGAGGAGGGGCCTAGGTGATAATGTACCGTGCCAATCATCTTGCGGGTGGAGGCGATGATCGAGGGGATGGCCTCCAGCGTCTCCATCACCGAGATGTCATCTGCGGCATGCACGATGGGGCAGACGCTGTGGGTGATGAAGTCGAATACGCCAGCAGGCGTTGGCTTGCGGTTCAGTTCGGTGAAATAGGAGAGCACGCCGCCGCCAATGGGAATGCCCGGGAAGGCCTGACGCGCGGCTTTGGCCATGTCTTCGTAAGAAGGCCCCCAGGGGCGCGGCGTGCCGGGCTGGAAGGATTTGAGATCATGCTGCTGCGTGATCACGATGGCGTCAGGCATGTAGCCGGCTTTGGCGATCTGCCGGGCAATGGCCTGAACCTCTTCGTCGGCTGGCTTTTTCGCGGGCAGAATGATCTCCAGCATGGAGAGCGCGCCGGTGCGCTCGCGTAGCGCGCGGTAGGCAGCGGCTGCGTCCCGCTGGCCCGTGTTGCGCCCGTCGATCTGGCAGACGAGATAGGACGGCTCCATCGCGGCGATGAGATCGGCCTTTTCAAGAGCCACCTTTGCCTCCGTCATTGGCACGCCGATGCCGATGTCCGGGATGCGGCCCTTTGCGTTGCCCACCTCAACGGCAATGGCTTTCGCTGGCCTAGCCAGAGTCTTCGTTTCGGGCTGCCCCGCGATCGTGAGGGTAATGGACTGGGTGAAGGCCTCGGCCTTCTTCAGCGTGTAGGGCCAGGGGTCCAGCAGTGAGCACACGTAAGTCTTGTAGGAAGCATCCATCCAGTTACGGTGATCTTCCATCTCGAACGTGTTGCCCTCCATCAGCACAGTTGCGGTGACGCCGGGAACCACCTGATGCCTCAGCGAGCGGATGTTGAACACCGGTTGGCCGGGGCTGATGACTTTGGGAAAGCGCGACTTGCGCCGCTTGCCATCGGTGTGGACGATCTCGACAGGCTCTCCCACCACGCCGGCCAGCGGATGCAGCACCACGAAGCCCGTGCGGTTGGTGAGAAAGTCGGTGAGCGGCATGGCGGTTGCAGAAAACACCAGCGTGCCCTTGCCGTCCGCCATGATCTTTGCCGTGTAGCGGATGGCTTGATCCTTGTCCTTGCATGTGGCGGTATAGTTGATCGTGAAGCCTGTCTTGCCTTGGGTGACCTTCAGCCTCTCGATCATCGGCGCGTAAGTACCCCAGTTCTTGTCGCGCACCAGATAGGAGATGCCGCGCAGCACCTCCGTGCCCTTGTAACGGATGTACCGCAGCGCGCCATTGTCGTACATGGCGGTGATGGGGCCGGCCGTCAGCGTGCGGCGCTTGGGTTCTGGCACAGTGGTGCCTGTCAGTTTCACCGCACGGGTCAGGACGCTCTTGGGCATTTTTTCCTCTCAGGTGATGCGATCATGCAAAGCGCGCGGCGAACCGCGCCAGCTTCGCCCTGAAGTCCGGTTGCTCAGTGACCTGAGTGTTGACGATGCTGCGCGGCAGCCGGCCCTTCATGACGTCGAGAACCGCTTTCACATCCGCAGCGCCATTGCCGGCAAAGCACTGATCTGTCCAGCACAGCGCATGCGGAGCGGTGATGACGTTGTCGAGCGTCAGCAGCGGGTCATCCGGGTCGGTCGGTTCCTGCTCGAACACGTCCAGCCCGGCGCCGGCAATCCGGCCTTCCTGAAGCGCCTTTGTCAGCGCCGGCTGGTCCACAATGGGGCCCCGCGCGGTGTTGATGACATAGGCGGTCGGCTTCATCAGCGCGAGCCGCGCGGCATTGACGATGTGATGCGTGTCCGCTGTCAGCGGGCAGTTGACGGAGAGGATGTCGGACCTGGCGAACAGATCTTCGAGCGAGACCAGTTCAATTCCGAGCTCGGCGGCAACGGTTTTGTTGGCAAAGGGATCATGCGCGATGAAGCGCATGTCGAAGGGCTTTGCCAAGCGGAACATCTCGGCCCCGATATTGCCAATGCCCAGGGAGCCAAGGGTCTTGCCGACGAGGCCCACCCCCATGTGTGCGCCGCGCGCCGCGAAACCGGGAGCCCCCATGCGGGCCAGCCTGTCCTTCACCATCAGCTTGCCGGTGAGCGCCAGCATGAAGGTGATGATCGAAACGGCCACCGGCCTTCGCACGCCATCAGGCGTGATGACGAGGGCGATGTCGCCGGCCGTGCAGGCGGGCACATCCACCGTGTCGTAGCCCACGCCGAAACGCGCGACGACGGCAAGCCTTCCGCCCTTGGGCACGCTCGTCGCCTCGAAGCGGTGGCCGAGCAGGATCAGCGCATCGAAATCCTCAAGCTGTCCGGCGTTGAGCGGACTGGCATTTTCGAGGAACGCCATCTCGACATTCGCCGCCTCACGCAAGGGCGTCAGGTCGAAGTCGGGGAAGGTGGGAGAACCGTCAGGCTTGCGGAAATCGCCAGAGAGGGCGACGCGGAACGCGCTCATGAACGTGCCCCTTCGCGGATCGCCGTGCTGGCCGCGGCGAGCCCATCTCGCAGCACCCACACATCACCCGAGTAGCAGATCAGGTTGAAGCCCTGCTTGTGGAAGGAAATGCCCTGCTCGACAGTTGGCACGAGGCGGCCCATGACCTTCCCATGTTTCCTGCCGGCTGTAATGATGCGGGCGATGGCGGCGGTGAATGTCGGGTGGTCGAATTCCCCGGGAATGCCGAGCGACACCGAAAGGTCGAAGTGACCGACCCATAGTGCGTCAACGCCGGGCACGGCGGCAATGGCATCGGCATTCTCGGCGCCTTCGGCCGTTTCGATGAGGCAGATGACGGCGGTGCGGTCATTGGCGGCCGCCAGCGCGCCGGCCACCGGGGCGCTGCGATAGTTGTCATGCGCCATCTGCAAGCCAACGCCGCGCTTGCCCGCCGGGAAATATTTGACGGCGTCCACCATCGCCTGCGCCTGCGCGGGCGTTGAGATCATCGGGGCAAGCAGCCCTTCCGCGCCCATGTCGCACGCGCGGGCCAGCATGTCAGCCTCCTGCGCGGGAACCCGCACGATCACCGGCAAGCCCGCCGCCTCGAAATAGCGGATGGCGCTCTTGAGTGTTTCAAACGAGAAGCCCGAGTGCTCCATGTCGAAGAAGGCGAAGTCAAGCCCCGCCGACTTGAGGATGTGGCCGATGCCTGGCGTGGCGAATTCGACAATGAAATTGCCGACTTTCAGGTCTCCTGAGCGCAACAGCGCCTTCAACCCCATGGGGCAGACTCCTCCCGCAAGACTGTTGCTGATAGGCTCCGCTGATTGACTCGTTATACCAGCAGCATGTAAGCAAATTGAAACGCTATCCGAGGTTTCAACATGACGTCAATCGCTCTCTTTGGTGCCGGCGGCAAAATGGGCCATCGCCTGTCGCGCAATCTGAAGGACTCGCGGTTCACGGTGCGCCATGTTGAAGTGAGCGAGGCGGGCCGCGCGCGCCTGTCGCAGGATTTCGGTATCCAGTGTGTTTCAGCGGAGGCTGCTCTCGAAGGGGCCGAGGTTGCCATTCTTGCTGTGCCGGATACACATATCGGCAAGGTGGCGCAGTCGATCCAGCATCTTCTGAAGCCTGGCATGATCGTGGTGGTGCTCGACGCCGCTGCCCCTTTCGCAGGACATCTGCCGGACCGGCCGGACCTGACCTATTTCGTCACCCATCCCTGCCATCCGCCGATATTCAATGACGAGACGGAGACGGCGGCGAAGCTCGACCGGTTCGGTGGCGTTTCCGCGAAGCAGCATATCGTCAACGCCCTGATGCAGGGGCCGGAGGATCATTACACGCTTGGCGAGGAGGTGGCGCGCACCATCTGGGCCCCCGTCATGCGCTCGCATCGTGTCACGGTTGAGCAAATGGCCCTTCTTGAACCCGGCCTCTCCGAGACCGTCGTTGCCTCGCTTCTGGATGTGATGCGCGAAGCGATGGACGAGGTGGTGTCGCGCGGCGTTCCCGCCGAAGCCGCGCGGGACTTCCTTTTGGGCCATATGAACATCCTCGCCGCTGTCATCTTCAAGGAGCAGCCGGGTGTGTTCTCGGATGCCTGCAACAAGGCCATCACCTTCGGCAAGCCCATGCTGATGCGGGAGGATTGGAAGAAGGTGTTCGAACCCGATGAGATATCTGCGTCCATCCGCCGTATCACCTGAGGGCATGGCTCCATCCCGAAGGAAACCCTTGCGCTTTCAACGCCGATGGTGCTGAAAGCCGTCAGTTCGGGAGACGGATATGTTGGAAATCGCGCAGTCCTTGATGACGGCTGATGCCCTTTGGGCGCTTGGCCAGGTCATCATGATCGACCTCGTGCTGGCGGGCGACAATGCCGTCGTGATTGGTCTTGCGGCTGCAGGACTACCGAAGGAACAGCGCAACAAGGCGATCCTCGTTGGTATCCTCGCGGCCACGGTGCTGCGCATCGGCTTCGCCAGCGTCACCACCCAGCTCCTGCAGATATTGGGCCTCATCCTCGTCGGAGGCATCCTGCTCCTGTGGGTAAGCTGGAAGATGTGGCGCGAACTGCGCAATGGCCATGCCGAGGAAGAGGGGGTTGAGAATGTCACCGGCGAAGACATCAATGCTGACGGCACCATCGGCTCGCCCCGCAGCGGCAAGACCTTCATGCAGGCCGCCTGGCAGATCATCATCGCTGATGTGTCGATGTCGCTCGACAATGTGCTCGCCGTCGCGGGTGCTGCACGCGAGCATCCGGGCGTGCTGGTCATCGGCCTTGTGCTGTCCATCGCCCTGATGGGCCTTGCAGCATCCTTCATTGCCAGGCTTCTCCAGAAGCATCGCTGGATTGCCTATGTGGGTCTCGCCATCATCCTCTATGTGTCACTTGATATGATCTACCGTGGCATTCTCGAGGTCTATCCGGCTATCATGGGATGACGAACTTCGACATTGACCGCTTCCTGCGCATTGAAACCGGGGCCGTGGCGCTGGCGCCCGCCATTCATGCCGTAATCGGCGAGTGCCTCGCGAGGGGTGCGCGGAACATCTTCTTCCTCGGCACTGGCGGCGCGGCAATCCTCATGCAGCCCGCAGCGCAATTGCTGCAGCGGCGCTCCAGCTTTCCCGCCTTCATGGAGATCGCGCCTGAACTGGTTGCGGGCGGGCACCAGGCATTGGGGAACGGTTCGGTTGTCATTATTCCATCTGTCTCCGGCACCACGAAGGAGTCAGTTGCCGCGCTTGATTACTGCAGACTAAAAGGCGCTACGATCATCAGCCTTGTCGGCCACAGGGACACGCCCCTGGGCCAGACGGCTGATCATGCCTTCGTGAATTTTGTCGAAGATGATACGTCCTGCGAGTCCTTCTATATGCAATCGCTGCTCATGGCGCTGTCCATCATGGCGCATCGCGGCGAGATCGCCGATTATGAAAGACTCGTGCAGGAACTCGCGGCGCTTCCCCACCATCTCGTCGCGGTCAAGCAGGCCTTCGCGCCGGACGCTGAACGTCTGGCGGAAGCCTTCCGCGATGAGCCCTACCACATCATCACGGCAGCGGGTTCAAGCTGGCCCGAGGCATGGTATTTCAGCATGTGCATTCTTGAGGAGATGCAGTGGATCAGGACCAGGCCTGTCCACGCGGCGGATTTCTTCCACGGCACGCTGGAACTGGTGGAGCAGGGGGTGAGCGTCATCATCCTCAAGGGCGAGGATGCTTACAGGCCGCTGGCCGACCGGGTGGAGAATTTCGCCCGGCAGGTGACGGAGAAGGTGACAGTGCTCGATGCCGCCGCCTTCGAACTTCCCGGCGTATCGCCCGAGACCCGCGCGCTGATCTCACCTGTGATTTTCGCTACTGTTCTTGAGCGCCTCGCGGCCCATCTCGCCTTGAAGCGCAACCATCCGCTCACCCACCGGCGCTACTACAAGAAGATTGCCTACTGAATCCCGTTACCGGATGAATGACATGACCATCAGTTTCTTCGATCTTGCAAAGATGACGCGCGCGCAGCGCGACCAGTTGCTGAAGCGCACCGAAGCCGACCTGTCTTCCTACGAGGAAAAGGTGAAGCCCATCATCGAGGCCGTGCGGATGGAAGGCGATGCGGCGCTGGCCCGCTTTGCCCGCCAGTTCGACAAGTCTCCGGTGGAGGCCAGCGCCATTGCGGCCAGTGAGGCGGATTTTGCACGGGCTGAGAAGACACTTGCACCAGACGTGCGCGAGGCGCTGGCCTTCATGGCGGGTTCCATCCGCAGGTTCCACGAAGACCAGAAGCCTGAGGAGATGTGGTTCCACGAAATCCGCCCCGGTGTCTTCGCGGGTGACCGGACGACGGCGATTCCCTCCGTCGCCTGCTACATTCCGCGCGGCAAGGGGGCCTTTCCGTCTTCCGTATTGATGCAGGCGATCCCCGCCACGGTTGCGGGCGTGAAAGAGATCTGCATCATCACCCCGCCGGGGCCTGATGGCCACATTGATGACGCGACACTGGTCGCGGCGCGCATGGCGGGTGTTTCCAAAGTCTTCAAGGCAGGCGGCGCGCAGGGCATCGCCGCGGTTGCCTATGGCACGGCGACAGTGCCGAAATGCACCAAGGTCGTGGGCCCGGGAAGCCCGTGGGTTGGTGCTGCCAAGCGTCTTGTGTCGCATCTCATTGATGTCGGCACGCCCGCAGGGCCCAGCGAATTGATCGTGCTGGCGGATGAAACGGCGGATGGCCGCCTCGCCGGCCTCGATCTCATCATCGAATCTGAGCACGGGCCGGATTCGTCTGCCTTCCTGGTGACGTGGGATAAGAAGGTCGTGGAAGATGCCATGGCCGCCATTCCTGAATTCTGGGCGCAGATGGGCGCGCAGCGCGTGGAGTATTCATCCACCGTTCTCGGCGGCCCGATGGGCGGGATCGTGCTGGCGCGGGACGAGGCGGAGGCCATCGCCTTCTGCAACGACTATGCGCCGGAGCATCTGGGTGTGCATTCGGACGAGCCATTCCAGTATCTGGGCCGTCTCGAAAACGCGGGTGAAATCCTGCTGGGCCGCCATACGCCGCCCACGCTTGGCAATTTCGTCATCGGCGTGAACCATGTCCTGCCGACCAGCGGTTGGGCCAAGACCGGCTCGCCCTTGACCGTCTATGATTTCATGAAGCGCACCTCGGTCGCCTATGTCACGGGCAAGGGTTATCCCGAACTTGCGAAGCATGCCGAAGTGATCTCGAAGTATGAAGGCTTTGATGGCCATGCCAATGCCGTATCTGAAACCCGCGCCCGCCTGTTGAGGACCAATCGATGACAGCCCGTACTGGAGGCCAGATCCTCGTTGACCAGTTGAAGGCGCATGGCGTGGACCATGTGTTCTGCGTGCCGGGTGAAAGCTACCTTGCCGTGCTGGACGCGCTGCATGACGCGGCGATCGAGACCATCGTGTGCCGCCAGGAAGGTGGCGCTGCCTATATGGCGGAAGCCGTGGGCAAGATGACGGGCAGGCCCGGCATCGTCATGGTCACGCGCGGGCCCGGCGCCACCAACGCCTCTTGTGGCATCCATGTTGCCGCGCAGGATTCAACGCCGCTCATCATGTTCGTGGGCCAGGTGGCGCGCGACATGAAGGAACGCGAGGCGTTTCAGGAGATCGACTACAAGGCTGTCTTTGGCAGCATGGCGAAATGGGTGGTCGAGATCGACCGTGCCGAGCGCATCCCCGAAATCGTCAGCCGCGCCTTCCATGTGGCAACCCAGGGCCGCCCCGGCCCGGTGGTCATCGCACTCCCCGAAGATATGCTCACCGACATGGTCGAGGTGAAGGATGCCCTTGCTTATCAGCCTGCCGTGATGAAGCCGGGTGCGGCGGATATGGAAGCGCTGCAGAAGCGGCTTCTCGCGGCAGAGCGCCCCATTGTGCTGGCAGGTGGTTCTGGCTGGAGCGAGCAGGGTGTTCAGGATCTTGTGCGCTTCGCCGAGAATTTCGATCTTCCCGCCGCCGTCACCTTCCGCCGGCAGATGCTGTTCCCGGCTGATCACCCGAATTTCGCCGGAGACCTTGGTATCGGCCCCAATCCGAAGCTGTTGCAGCGGGTGAAGGATGCGGACCTCGTGCTGCTCGTCGGCGGCAGGCTGTCCGAAATGCCCTCGCAGAGTTACACGCTGCTCGATATTCCGGGCGATGGTGAAAAACTTATCCATGTTCATCCGGGTACGGAGGAATTGAATAAGGTCTATCGCGCGGGCCTTGGCATTCTGGCAACGCCCCATGCTTTCGCCCAAGCCGCTGCGGCACTGCCGAAGCCCAATTCAGTCAAATGGGCGGGTCAGGCGAAAGCGGCGCATGCCGATTACGCTGCGTGGAGTGACACATCGAAAGTCCGGACCGCGGGTGACCTGCAGATGGCGGAGGTGATGGCGCATCTGGTGAAGGTGATGCCGTCCGATACCGTTTATTGCAATGGGGCCGGAAACTACGCCACCTGGGTGCACCGCTTCTGGCCCTTCCGCAGCTATGCCTCGCAGCTTGCGCCCACCTCGGGCACGATGGGCTATGGCGTTCCCGCTGCGGTTGCCGCCAAGGCCGTTCAGCCTGGGCGCGAGGTCATCGCCTTTGCAGGTGATGGCTGCTTCATGATGAACGGGCAGGAATTCGCCACCGCGATCCAGTACGGTCTCCCCATCATCGTGGTGGTGGTGGATAACGGCATGTACGGCACCATCCGCATGCATCAGGAGCGCGAGTATCCGGGCCGTGTCTCGGCCACTCATTTGAAGAACCCGGACTTCGCAGCCCTCGCCCGCGCCTATGGGGGCCATGGCGAGACGGTGCGGAAAACGGAAGATTTCGCCGCCGCGCTGGAGCGTACCCGGGCCAGCGGCAAACCGTCGATCATCCATTGCCTGATCGACCCGGAAGCCATCACCCCGGCCCGGAGCCTGACCGACATCCGCACCGCCTCATTGGCCGCGAAGGCGTGAGTGCTTGACGGCGGGGCGCTGAACAGGGTGATATGGCCGTCATGACAACTGTTTCGCGAACCGCCAATGTTCCCGTTGCCGCCCATGCTGTTTGCGCTGCTGCTGGCCTGCGCGACAGCCTGCGCGCGGCCCAGTTCTATGTGCGCGACCTCGCCAATGCTGACCGCTTCGGCCGGGGGGAGCCTGGCCGTGTGCCCTTTCTCTCCCGCGCCGTGGCCAAAGGGGCTCGCGTTGTTGATTGCGCGATGAACTGGGGGGCGGAGAAATCCATCGCCCTGTTCATGCCAAGCTGGCGGGATCTGCCCTCGCCCTTCACGCCGGGCATGATGCATGATGTGGCACGCGATATCCGCGACCACAGCCTGATCCATAATCCCACCTTCAATGCCTATTTCTTCCGCGCGGCGATCCATATTGCCGGGCGCTATTCGTCTCCGCCCTGCCTGATCCTTGAACACCGTGTTGATGCCGCTCGCCGGAGCCTTGCCGCGCGGGTGGATGAAAGGGCCTCAGAACCCGAGATGATGGCGCGCATCCTGATCGCGCTGGTGGAGCAGGGGGCGGTGGCCAAGATCGGCGCGGTGTCGGAGCGGAACCGTTTCTTCGCCGCGGTGGAACCCAACGTCGCCGTGTTTGCCATCGCCTGCGTTGCGCTGATGTTCGCGGAAGAGGGAAAGCCGCTTGAAGCGATCAACGAGGACGAGTTCTTCTCCGTCACGGGCGCCCTGATCGGCCCAAGGCTTCCTGTAATCGCGGGTTTCATCGAGCGGCAGGACGAAGCAGGCCTCGCCCGGGAGTTGGCTGACATCAAGGCGATGTACTGATCAACCTGTCCATCGTCCCGATGGAATTCTGCAGACGCAAAAAAGCCCGCCAGTTTGTCTGGCGGGCTTTTTCATATGGTCTCTGATCAATCTGCCGCTGCCAACTCTGAGTTCCCCTCCCCCTTTCGGAAGAGGGGAAGAATTGGCTGCGGGTAACTGCCGCCGGCTTCAGCCCGGTACGTCCGAGCACCGCAGGCCCAGATTGGTCTGGATGATCTGCTGGTCGGTCGAGTTTGTATAACCGTCAGTGTTGACGTCATACCAGCTCGAGTTCGACGTCAGCGCAACCATCTTGGAATAGTTTTCCAAGTCCTTGTTGTTCACAATGCCATCATCATTGCCGTCGCCATATGCCAGGCAGTTCGGTTCCGAGGCGAGTGTGTTGTTCATGTATGCGGTGAGCTCGTTATACTTGCGCTGCTGGCGCGCATTGTAGGGCGTGGGGATCATCCGCGGGCCATTGTCGAGCTTTGGCGGAATGTCCTCATTGATCACATACAGTTCGTTATAGGTCGACTCGACGCAGCTGTTCGTGTCCGTGTCGTAGTCGTTCATCTGGTTGCGGACCAGCTTGAAGCCATCGGTATCGCGTACGGCGATGCCAGTGACCGGGACGACAGTACCCGGCGTGCCGCCATTGTCCTTGATCCAGATCTGCACCTGACAGCAGTACTGGAAGCCCTCGGAGGGGATGGGCGTCGAAGTGCTGCCGGTTGGGTAGGAACCGGTCGCACCCTGGCCGAACCACGTGCCGCCGTTATCTTCGCACACGCCTTTGGTTACCGGAATCTGCGAGCAGGATGGCGTATTGGAGCCGGGGAACTGGCAGGGACCATTGACGCCGCCGTTGGCCTGCAGGTTGGGGCCGACGAGCGTGAAGTCATACTTGCGGATGCTCGGCCGGTTGATGTTCTTGAAGTAAGGCAGCATGGGCTTGGAATCGATGGTGCGGGGGTTGCCCTCGCGCACATCGGTGCCGCCCAGTGTTCCGATCAGCTCATACAGGTCGGCGATGTTCACCATCGCCGTCACGTTCTGGCCGGGGGTTTCGACGATCTTGCCCGCGACCACCATCGGCGTCCAGACGCCGGTCTGATAGGGCGTTCCCTTGGCGCGATAGGGGTTGTAGGGCTGGCGCACCTGCGAGCCGAGCGAGCCATTGTCGTTCACATAGACGATGATGGTGTTGGCCTTTTCGGGCTCCGGAATGATCGTGTTCAGGAATTTCTTCGCAAGTCCGGTGCTCACCAGAAGGCGGCCGAACTCGGTGTCCATTGCCTGGATCATCTGATTGGCGATCAGCAGCTTGCCCGTGGTCGTGCTCAGGTCGGCGCCATTGGCGTCCGGCGCGTCAGGCGGCAGGGTGTTGATCGGGGGAACCTGCATCGGCGTGTGCACGGTCGCAGTCGAGATCGTGGCAAACCAGGGCTTTCCCGCCTTCTGCTGTTTGCGGATCCAGGCAATGGCCGCATCGGTCTGCTGCACGTTGCGGAAGGTGCGCGCGCGCTTGTCTGTCGGCGGCACGGCATAGGCCCTCCTGCCGTCGTTGATGACCAGCGGAGACACGTAATGAGCAGACAGCGTCTCGAAATCCAGCGAGGCGGCACCGCCTTGCGTGCACTGCTGGTTGGGCACGAAAATGCCACCGTCGTCGCGGCAGGCACGGCCCGCCGGGTTCTTGGCGGTCGGGCTGGAGGACATGTTCTTGCAGCTGCCCGATGCGGCGTAGCACGCGCCCGAATCAGCGCCGCCATCCTTCGAGCCCGGCACATAGCCGTTTGGATATGTGCCTGCCGGGGCGACGCCGCCCGCTGTCGTGTCGATGCTGGATGGGTCGCCCGTTTCGTCGAGCCAGCCATTGTAAAAGTCCCAGCCCGCGGCATTCACCATATCGATGCCATAGGGGTTGTTGCCCTGAAGGCCGATGTGGAACTTGCCGAACAGCGCGGTTTCATAGCCGGCCTTGCTCATCACGCGGGGCAGTGTGTTTTCCCACGGCGAGATCATCGAATTGGCGAGGTCGGAGGGGCCAAGCGCGGCCTCCAAATCGGTGCGGAACGGCCAGCGGCCGGTGTAAAGGACGCCACGCGCCGTCGAGCAGGCGGGCATGGTCCACGCATTGGTAAATGAAAGGCCGACCTTCTGCAGAGAGTTGATGTTCGGGATCGGCGGCGCGGACTTGCCGCCATAGCCGTAGAACTGCTGCTGGTCGATGCCGATGTCGTCTGTCAGCACCAAAAGGATATTGGGCTTCTGACCCGCAGCTTGCTGACTGGCGCCCGACTTTGTATCGGCGAAGGCCGGCACCGCCGTGGTGGCAATCCACAATCCAATAGCGGCCACCGCCACCGGCAGTGATCTGTTCATGATGTCTGAAAACAGCATCTTTTCCTCATTGCAATCAATTGCGATCACACTAGCAGCGCATAGGGTAGAAATAAACTCATGATTGCAGCCTGATCGTCAACGAGAGGTCGAAATTTATTTCCTTAAGGTTGCAGCGCCCGCGTGAGAGAGCCGGGGGATGTTTCTCCGCCTGCATGGCACCAGCCCGCTGATGGAGACGCAGACCCTTGCGCCATCTGGCGGCCACATGTAGCGACAATTGTGAAAACTTTGCCCGTCCAACCGCACCCGAAGGCATGCACGTGAACCAGCGTGGACCCCAGGCACTATTGCTGCCCCACCGCTTCTCGGTGGCCCCCATGATGGATTGGACGGACCGGCATTGCCGGATGTTTCACCGTCAGCTGTCATCCCATGCGTTGCTTTATACCGAAATGGTCACGGCATTGGCGATACGCCACGGTGATCGGCAGCGGCTTCTCGGTTTCGATCCGGCCGAGCAGCCGGTGGCGCTGCAGATTGGCGGCAGCGATGCGAAGTTGCTCGCCGAGGCCTCCAGGTGGGGCGAGGACTATGGCTACCGCGAGATCAATCTCAATGTCGGGTGTCCCTCGGACCGTGTGCAGACCGGCCGCTTCGGTGCCTGCCTGATGGCGGAGCCGGACTTGGTGCGTGATTGCCTGGGCGAAATGCGCCATGCCGTGAGGGTTCCGGTCACCGTCAAGTGCCGTATCGGCATCGATGACCAGGATGAGGAGGATGACTTCACCCGCTTCGTCGAGACGGTGATGGACGCCGGGATCGACACCTTCATCGTCCATGCCCGCAAGGCTTGGCTGAAAGGACTGTCGCCCAAGGAAAACCGCGAAATTCCACCACTCAATTACGGGCGCGTCTACCGGCTGAAACAGCGCCACCCGAACCTGACCATTATTCTCAACGGCGGCATTGGCACGCTTGACGAGGCGGAGGCGCATCTCCGCCATGTCGATGGCGTCATGCTGGGCCGGGCCGCCTATCACACGCCCTGGATTTTGCACGAGGTCGACAGCCGCATCTTCGGCGCCGGAGCGGGCGCGCGCTCACCTCTCGATATCGTGGAGCGCATGAAGCCTTATATCGCGGAGCAGCTTCAGAACGGCGTGTGGTTGCAGAACATCACCCGCCACATGCTGGGCCTGTTCCATGGCATGAAGGGTGGCCGGCTGTGGCGGCGTGTTTTGTCGGAAGAGGCCTCAAAACCTGGTGCCGGGCTAGCTGTGGTGGAGAAGGCCGCTGCCGAGGTCTCCTCACGAATGACGCAGGCAGCAGCGGCTGAATAGTTCAGCCGCCCTGCAGCGCCTGCATCCGCCCGGCGCGGCCGCCCCGGCGGCTCTTGCGGCGTGTCAGGGTGGCAACGCGTTCCGGCAACACCGCCATCACCCCCCGGCGCTCGTCCACCGACATGCCAAGCCAGCCGCCAATCTCGGGCCGCGTGCGGCCGCAGCCGATGCAGAAGCCCGTCTCCGGATCGACGACGCAGACCTTCACGCAGGGCGTTTCGATCTTTGGTTGGTTCATCATGTTCATGCTGTGAAGGATACTGATCGCCCGCGCGGCGCAGCGATTGGAAACGCCGCTCGGTAGTTCAAAAGCGTCTCCGGACTGCGCTTGGGCGATGTCGCGGTCAAGGAGTTGCGGCAATGACCATAAATCAGAGGAAGGCCACCGCTGCTGCATAGACGGTGAGAATGGCGGTTTCGGACAAGACCTGGCCCGCCCCGCAAACATCGCCCGTCTGGCCGCCAATCTTGCGCATGGCCAACGCACGCACCACGGCCAGTGCCAGGCCGCCGGCAACCAGCGCCAGTACGCTGGCTTCGAGCGACAGGACGAGGGTGCCACCGATCCCGGCGGCCAATCCGCCAATGGCCAGCGCCAGGAGCGTCGTGTTACGGCTTGGCTGGCCGGCGAGAACCGAGAGGCCGGTGGGGCGGGCAGGGCGCGTCGCCCACAGCAGATCGACCATCAGGGCGCGGGAGAAAGCTGCGGCCCCGGCGACGAGCACCAGGATGGACAGGGCCGGAAGTTTCAGGAATGCCGCCAGCAGCGCGGCCCGCGCCAGCACCGTGATGATCAGGATGAGCGTGCCATAGGTGCCGATGCGGCTGTCCTTCATGATTTCGAGGCGGGCCTCGCGGGTCGCGCCGCCACCGAAGCCATCCGCCACATCGGCCAGCCCATCTTCATGGAAGGCCCCGGTCAGCATCGCGGAAACGGCCAGCGCGAACAGGGCGCAGAACAGGTCGGGCAGCCGCGCCATATGGGCGAGGATCAGCGCGCCTGCCACTATGGCGCCCACCAGCATTCCCACCACGGGGAACATGTACATGGCCTCGCGCAAGGGGGGAGGATCGACGGTGCGCACAAAGGGCACCGGCAGGCGTGTCAGAAATCTCAGCGCCAGCAGGAAGGACGCAAAGGGCCTGAACCGCCCCCGGTATGCGCTGCGAGGCTCAAACGCGTCGCTCATGTTGTGTGCCGGACCCGAATCCTGTGATGAATGGTGACGCAAAATAGGAGTGTTCAAGGCAAATGACAAATGCGGCGACGGGATTGCCTTTCACCGATATTCGCAACCTTGTGAAGGACCTCCCCGGCCCTGACCTTGAGGCAGTGCGCAAATGCCGCGCCCGGGAGGGGCAACTCACCAAGCCGCCGGGTGCCCTCGGGCGGCTTGAAACCCTGTCCGAATGGCTGTGCGCCTGGCAGGCGCATCACCCGCCCAAGGCGGAGCGCGTGGTGGTGTCGGTGTTCGCCGGAAACCATGGCGTGGTCGCCCAAGGGGTTGCCGCATACCCGCAGGAGGTAACGGCCCAGATGGTGGCGAACTTCCAGAATGATGGCGCGGCGGTGAACCAGATCTGCAAGAGCTTCGGCCTGGGCCTCAAGGTCTTCGAGCTTGCGCTGGAAAGGCCAACCCGCGACATCACGCAAGATGCCGCCCTTGATGAGGCCGAATGTGCCGCCACCATGGCCTATGGCATGGAGGCAACGGAGGGCTGTGACATCCTCTGCATCGGTGAAATGGGAATTGGCAACACCACCATTGCGGCGGCGATCGCGCATGCGCTGTTTAGCGGCGAGGCGGAGGACTGGGTCGGCCCCGGCACCGGTGTGGATACGGAAGGCCTGAAGCGCAAGGCGGATGCGGTGCGCCGCGCCGTGGCGCTGCACAGGTCTCATCTCTCTGATCCCCTCGAAGTGCTGCGCCGTGTTGGCGGGCGGGAGCTTGCGGCCATGACGGGCGCCATTTTGGCAGCGCGTCTGCAACGCATCCCTGTCATCATAGACGGCTATGTGGCAACCGCTGCAGCCGCGATCCTCAAGGCTATGCGGCCCGATGCGCTGGACCATTGCATCGCGGGCCATCTCTCGGCGGAGCCCGCGCATCGCCGCCTGCTTGAAAGGCTGGAGATGACGCCCTTGCTCGACCTTGGCATGCGGCTGGGCGAAGCCTCGGGCGCAGCCATGGCGGCTGGTATCGTCAAGGCGGCGGCGGACCTGCACAATGGCATGGCCACCTTCGAGTCCGCCGGGGTGAGCAACAAAGACGCCTAGTGGTGAGGCCGGTGGCTGAGCCGCGAAACTTGAAGGGCATCAGGCCACAGTCTAAATGATTGTCCTGCGAAAGGAATTTTTGAATCATGTCCACGCTCACGCAGGAAGACGTTCTCTCGGTTCTGAAGCGCATTGCAGCCCCGGATGGGCGCGGCAATGTCGTCTCCGCCGGGCTTGTCTCTGACATCGCCATCGACGGCGGTACGGTGATGTTCGCCTTGACCGCCATGCCCCAGCATATGAAGACGATGGAGATACTGCGCGGTGCAGTGGAAAAGGCGGTGCTCGCCATTCCGGGCGTGTCGCGCGCCATCGTGGCGTTGACGGCGGAGCGTGCTTCCCAGCAGGGCCAGCCACCTGCCCAGCAGCCTTCGCAGCGCGGCACCGGGGTTCCCGGCATCAAGCACCTGATCGCGGTCGCTTCCGGCAAGGGCGGCGTGGGTAAGTCCACCACCGCCGTCAATCTGGCGCTCGGGCTCCAGTCGCTGGGCCTCAAGGTGGCGGTGCTTGATGCCGACGTCTATGGCCCCTCGATCCCCAAGCTCTTCGGCCTCACCGGCAAGCCCGAGGCCTCGGATGCTGCTGGCAAGAAGATGAAGCCTTTGAATGGATATGGCGTCGAGGTCATGTCGGTGGGTTTCCTCGTGCCGGAAGACACGCCGATGATCTGGCGCGGGCCCATGGTGATGTCTGCGCTGACCCAGCTTCTGCGCGAAACGGAATGGAGCCCGGCGGATGTGATGGTGATCGACATGCCGCCGGGTACCGGTGACGTGCAGCTGACGCTTGCCCAGCAGACGCCGCTGGCGGGCGCTGTTATTGTCTCCACCCCGCAGGACCTCGCGCTGATCGATGCCCGCAAGGGGCTCAACATGTTCCGCAAGGTGAATGTGCCGGTGATCGGCATCGTGGAGAACATGAGTTACTTTGTTTGCACCGCGTGCGGCGAACGGCATGAAATCTTCGGCCATGGTGGCGCGCGGGAAGAAGCAGCACTGATCTCCGTGCCTTTCCTAGGGGAAATTCCACTGGACAAGGAGGTCCGGATGCGCTCGGATTCAGGTGAACCCGTGGTCGCCACGCTCCCGGACGGCCTTCATGCGGCGCTTTACCGGGACGTGGCGCGCCAGGTATGGGCGGCCCTTGAGGGCGGTGGCCTGTCGCGGCCCGCACCACGGATTGTGTTCGAGTAAGCTGAGTAACGACCGGTCCTGCCGGTTGAAGAAAAATTAACCAGACCCGCGCTTTTTTGCAGGCTGATAGAACTGCGGGCGATTCGATTTTGTCCGGGGAGGGTGTGATGTCGAAACTGATGTGGATAGCCGGCATTCTGTTGATCGCAGCCGGCGTCGCCTTTGGTGCCGTCAATCTTGTTTCGCTTCAACCGACCGCAGCTCGGATTTCACTGGATAGCTCGGTCATTCTCCTGGTGGGCGGCATATTGGCCCTGGGTCTCGGCAGCGTGATCGACGCGCTCCATGCCCAGCGCGCCCTCCTTTCGGAGCGCACGGCCGCCGCTACGGCTGCTGTTGCCGGTATCGTGGCGGCGAGTGCCAGCGCCGCTGCCGAAATGCCCGTGGCTGAAAAGCTTGAGGCCGCCGCCGAAACCACCGAGATCTCGGCCGCGACCCGTGAAACACTCAATGCACTTGAGAAAGCGCGCCTGAAGGTGGAGCAGTCCTTCCAGCCGAAACAGGATGTCAGCGAAGCGGCAGATACGGCGAAGACCGCCGCTGAGGAAGTTGCTGAAGCTGTGGTGGAGGCAGCGTCGCAGGATGCAGTCATCGAGGACGAGGTGTTGGACGAGGACGCGGTGATCGAGGACGGCCAGCTCTATGTCGTCGAAGAGCGGATCATCCGCCTCAGGCCGGCGCGGATCCTGTCCGACGGCACGGTCGAGGCGGAAACCGATGAAGGCTGGATGCGCTTCGAGAACCTCGAACATCTCGATGAATATCTCGACGCGATGGAACCGGCCCGAGGCTGAGCCTCCGGAAAACCTCATGGAATTGCGCGCGGAGGCTTGGGCTTCTGCGTTTTTGCTACTGGGATCAGGCCGTGGCGCGCGGCATCAGCTCATAAGGGTGCTTCCAGCCGGGCAACGCCTGGATTCGGTCCATCCATTTCAGCAGGTTGACGAAGGGCTCGAGCGGCACCGTCAGTTCATCGCCATAGAAAACATATCCCGCCATCGACAGGTCGGCGATGCTGGCGCGCTTGCCGATGATGAAGGGCCTGTCCGCCAGATGGGCATCGGCGATCTTCAGGGCGGTTCTGGCCCTGGCGCGCAGGAACTCCGTCACTGCGGTTTCGCCGGTTTTCGCGAACTG
>JBEIDW010000025.1:0-29509 GCA_040383265.1 Hyphomicrobiales bacterium | reverse complement strand
TGCCTCCCCACTCGTACTGCGCAGGCCGGGACAGATTCCGGCCAAGAATCGACATTCATGACGTGGGAGGTCAGCCGCATGATACCCGGCTCTTTTGCATATTCCCGACCCAACTCTGTGGCGGAGGCAACGGCATTGCTCGCCAAGGACGATGGCGCGCGGGTTCTGGCGGGCGGGCACAGCCTGCTTCCGATGATGAAGCTCCGCATGGCTCAGCCCTCCACGCTCGTGGACCTCGGCGCCATCGGCGAGCTACGTGGCATTTCCGAGACTGGCAACGGCATTACGCTTGGTGCCATGGCGACGCAGCATGATCTTCTTGCATCGGATCTGGTTGCCAAGCACGCGCCGATCCTTCGGGAGGTTGCATTGCTCATCGCCGATCCGCAGGTCCGCTATGTCGGCACCATCGGCGGCAACGTCGCCAACGGCGACCCCGGCAACGACATGCCTGCCGTGATGATGGCCCTCGATGCCAGTTACGTTCTGGAAGGTCAGGCAGGCCGCCGCAGCGTCAAGGCGCGGGACTTCTATACCGGCACCTACGAGACGGCGTTGGTTTCCGGCGAAATCCTGACGGCCATCGAAATACCTTCTCAGATGAAAGGCGGCTACGCCTACGAGAAGTTGAAGCGGAAGGTGGGTGACTATGCCACGGCTGCCGCGGCGGTAATCCTTTCCGTCTCAGACGGCAAGGTGGCCGCGTGCGAGATCACCCTCACAAATCTCGGCCCCACGGCGCTGCGCGCAAGCGATGCTGCCAAGGCGCTCATTGGCCGTCCGGCAGGTGACGCCGCCGCGGTCGACGCCGCCGTTTCCGCCGCACGCGCTGTCATGGACCCTGCCAACGACACGCGTGGCACCCCCGAATACCGCACCAGTGCCGGTGGCACGATGGTGCGCCGCGCCATCCAACGCGCCCTGGCAAAGGCTTAAGGAGCTGTCCATGTCCAAAGTCCATATCAAGTTGAAGGTGAACGGCGAGGAAATGGAAGGCCTGGCCGAACCTCGGACGCTGCTGATCCACTTCATCCGCGAAAATCTGGCGCTTACGGGCGCCCACATCGGCTGCGAGACGTCGCATTGTGGCGCCTGCACGGTCGATCTCGACGGTAAGTCCGTCAAGTCCTGCACCGTTCTCGCCGTTCAGGCCAATGGCAGCGAGGTGACGACGGTCGAAGGCATGGCGAATGCCGATGGCACGCTGGGGGCACTGCAGGAGGGCTTCCGCCAGATGCATGGTCTGCAGTGCGGTTACTGCACACCCGGCATGATCATGCGCGCTAACCGGCTGCTGCAGGAAAATCCCCGGCCCACCGATGAAGAGGTGCGGTTCGGCATTGCCGGAAACCTGTGCCGCTGCACCGGCTACCAGAACATTGTGAAAGCCATTCAATACGCCGCCGCCAAGCTGCGCGGCGAAGAATTCCGCGAGGCCGCAGAATGAACGACATGACCCCCACGCGTGCAGAACGCGAAGCCAAGCTCGAAGGCATGGGTTGCCGGAGAAAGCGCGTCGAAGACATCCGCTTCACCCAGGGCAAGGGCAACTATGTTGATGACATCAAGCTCCCGGGCATGCTGTTCGGCGACTTTGTCCGCTCACCCTATGCCCATGCCCGGGTGAACAAGATCGACGCAACCCGTGCACTGAAGGTGCCGGGCGTGCTGGCCGTTCTCACCGCCGAAGACCTCAAGGGCGTAAACCTCGCCTGGATGCCGACCCTTGCGGGCGACGTGCAGATGGTGCTGGCCGACGGCAAGGTGCTGTTCCAGAACCAGGAGGTTGCCTTCGTTGTCGCCACTGACCGCTATGCGGCGGCCGATGGCATCGAGGCCGTGGATGTCGACTATGAGCCGCTCGACGTTCTGGTCGATCCGTTCCAGGCGATGGCAAAGGACGCGCCGCTGCTGCGCGAGGACATCAAGGACAAGACAGAAGGCGCGCACGGTGCCCGCAAGCACTACAACCACATCTTCGAGTGGACGGTGGGCGACAAGGACCTGACGGATGCGGCCTTCCGCAAGGCGGATGTGACGATCAAGGAGATGATCTCCTATCATCGTACCCATCCTTCGCCGCTTGAAACCTGCCAGGCTGTGGCGTCCTTCGACAAGATCAAGGGCGAACTCACGCTGTGGGGCACCTTCCAGGCGCCGCACGTGGTGCGCACCGTGGCCTCGCTTCTGTCCAAGATTCCGGAGCACAAGATCCATGTGATCGCGCCGGACGTGGGCGGCGGCTTCGGCAACAAGGTGGGCGTCTATCCCGGTTATATCTGCGCCATCGTCGCTTCGATTGTCACGGGCAAGCCCGTGAAATGGGTCGAGGACCGCATGGAAAACCTGACCGCCACCAGCTTCGCGCGCGACTACCACATGACAACCGAAATCGCCTCCACCAAGGACGGCAAGGTGACGGCGCTGCGTGTTCACGTGCTGGCTGATCATGGCGCCTTTGATGCCTGCGCTGACCCATCCAAGTGGCCGGCGGGCTTCTTCAATATCGTCACGGGCTCTTATGATTTCCCCGTGGCGCATTGCGCGGTCGATGGCGTTTACACCAACAAGGCGCCGGGCGGCGTCGCTTACCGCTGCTCCTTCCGCGTCACGGAAGCCGCCTATTGCATCGAACGCGCGATGGACATCCTGGCCCAGAAACTCGGCATGGACCCGGCGGAACTCCGTATGCGGAACTTCATCCGCCGCGACCAGTTCCCCTACCAGTCAGCGTTGGGCTGGGAGTATGACTCGGGCGACTATCACACGGCCATGAAGCAGGCGATGGAGAAGATCAGCTATGCTGAACTCCGCGCTGAGCAGCAGAAGAAGCGCGAGGACTTCAAGGCCGGCAAGACGCGCGAGATCATGGGCATCGGCGTTTCCTTCTTCACGGAAATCGTCGGCGCGGGTCCGTCCAAGAACTGCGACATCCTCGGCATTGCCATGTTCGACAGCTGCGAAATCCGCGTGCACCCCACCGGCGCCGCGATTGCCCGCATGGGCACCAAATCGCAGGGCCAGGGCCATGAGACGACCTGGGCGCAGATCATCGCCTCCGAAGTTGGCATCCCGGCGGATGACATCATGGTGGAAGAGGGCAACACCGATACCGCGCCCTATGGCCTTGGTACCTATGGCTCGCGCTCCACGCCGGTTGCCGGCGCGGCGATTGCCCTTGCCGCGCGCAAGATCAAGGCCAAGGCGCAACTCATCGCCTCCTACCTGCTGGAAGTGCACGAAGATGATCTTGAATGGGATGTCGACGGCTTCCGCGTGAAGGGCCTGCCGGAGAAGTTCAAGTCGATGAAGGACATCGCCTGGACGGCCTACCACGCGCCGCCGCCGGGCATGGAGCCGGGACTTGAGGCGGTGAGCTATTACGATCCGCCGAACATGACCTACCCGTTCGGCGCTTACTTCTGCGTCATGGACATCGACGTTGACACGGGCGTCTACAAGGTCCGCCGCTTCTACGCGCTGGATGATTGCGGTACACGCATCAACCCGATGATCATCGAGGGGCAGGTGCATGGCGGCCTTACCGAGGCCTTCGCCATCGCCATGGGTCAGGAGATCCGTTACGACGAAGGCGGCAATGTGCTGACTGGCTCGTTCATGGACTTCTTCATCCCGACCGCCGTCGAGACTCCGCTGTGGGAGACGGATCACACCGTCACGCCCTCGCCGCATCATCCGATCGGCGCCAAGGGCGTGGGCGAAAGCCCGAATGTCGGTGGCGTGCCGGCCTTCTCCAACGCCGTCAACGATGCCTTCTCCTTCCTCGGCTCCACCCACATCCAGATGCCGCATGATTACTGGCGGAACTGGGAAGCCGCGAAGAAGCTGGGCGTGGTCGCCTGAGCCTAACACAAACAGGACGGGTTCCGCCGCGCGCGGAACCCGTGTCCTTGATTGGTGAAGACAGTGCAGCCTCAGGACATTTCAGAAAAGCTCAGTGAAGCCGGGTATGTCGCCGACCGCGAACTTGCCGTGGCACTCTCGCTCATGCAGATGCTCGGCCGCCCGCTGCTGCTTGAGGGCGAGGCAGGTGTTGGCAAGACGGAAGTCGCCAAGGCGCTGGCTGCCGTGCACGGTGCGGAGTTGATCAGGCTGCAATGCTATGAAGGCCTTGGCCGCGCGGACTCGCTTTACGAGTGGAACTACCAGCGCCAGCTTCTGGCGATCCAGAGCCGCGCCGCCTCGGGAAACGCGCTGAACGAAGACGACGTCTTCACCGAGCGCTATCTCCTTGAGCGGCCCCTGCTGAAGGCAATCCGCCAGGAAAAGCCGCCTGTGTTGCTCGTCGACGAGGTGGACCGGGCAGATGAGGAGTTTGAGGCCTTCCTGCTTGAACTCCTGTCGGATTTCCAGGTGAGCGTGCCTGAGCTTGGAACCATAGCGGCGCGCTCCATTCCCTTTGTTGTGCTGACATCGAACGGCACACGCGAGATTTCGGATGCGCTGCGCCGCCACTGCCTTTACCACTATGTCGAATTTCCGGATGCCGACCGCGAGGCTGCCATCCTGCAGGCGCGCCTGCCGCAGATCAGCGCAACACTGGCCCTGCAGATCGCGCGGGCCATGCAGGCGATCCGCAAGGAAGACCTGCGCAAGGTTCCTGGTATCGCCGAGACGCTGGATTGGGCCGCTGCCTTGCTGGGCTTCCGCATCAGCGATCTTCGCAACGATCCGGATGCCGTCTACGCCACGATGAAATGCCTGCTGAAAACGCAGGAAGATACCGCCCGCATATCGCCGGAAGTGGCGGCGCGCATCATGGGGAAAGTTGCATGACTTGCTGCCCCGTGCCGGACACCGATGTGCTGGGCCCTGTTGGAGATGCAGCCCTTCAGCGTATCGCGGCCTTTGCCGCGTTGTTGCGGCGGCATGGTTTTGCGGCGGGTCTGGCAGAAACGCAGGACGCGGCACGGATTGCCGGCATGGAGGCGGGGCGGGTGGCACGCGTGAAGTCCGCCTTCCGAAGCCTTTTTTGCTCGCGGGCTTCCGACTGGAAAGCCTTTGACGCCCTGTTCGATGCGCACTGGCTTGGCATGGGCATGAAGCGTGGCATGAAGGTCGGCGGCAGTGCTGCAGCTTCCCCTCAGCGCAGCCTCGGCTTGCAGAACGGAACCGCCGGCGCGCCGGCCGGCGGACAAGACCTGGCGGACATGATTGAAGGTGAAGGCTCCGGCGAGATGACCGACGGTGCCACCGGCAAGGCCGAAGGCGCATCGAAGACTGAGGTTTCCGGCAGTGCGGACTTCCGCAAGATCGCGGACCCTGATGCGCTTGCCAAGGCGCATGCCGCGGCTGAGCGCCTGGCGCGCGTGATGCGCGCGAGGCTGACGCGCCGTGAGCGTGAGCGCAACAGGGGCCGGATGATTGACCTGCGGGGCACCATCCGGCGCAATGCCGCGCATGGCGGCGTTCCCATCAACCTTGCCTTCCGGAAGCGCCAGGACAAGCCACTGCGCCTTGTGGTTCTGCTCGATGCCTCAGGCTCGATGCAGATGTACACTGCCGTGTTCACCCGCTTCATTCATGGGGTGCTCGACAATTTCCATGAAGCGGAGGCTTTCGTGTTTCACACGCGGCTTGCCCATGTCTCCTCCGCCATGCGAGAGAAGAATGCGGGCCGCGCACTCGAGCGCCTGTCACTGATGTCTCAGGGTGTGGGTGGCGGCACGCGCATCGGCGAGTGCCTTGGTGATTTCAACCACTGGCATGCCAGGCGCGTCATCAATTCCCGAACCTGCGTCATGATTCTCTCCGACGGATATGACACCGGAGATTCTACGCGGCTCGCTGACGAACTTCGCAGGCTGCGGCGGCGCTGCAAGCGGATCGTCTGGCTCAACCCCATGATGGGCTGGGATGGCTATGCGCCGGAAGCGCGCGCCATGAAGGCAGCCCTGCCATTCATCGATGTTCTGGCCCCGGCCCACTCGCTCGACAGCCTCGCGGCACTCGAGCCGGTGCTGGCGAAGATCTGAGGAGAAGCCGATGTCCGTCAATCAGGATGTGATGGATCTTGTGTCCACCCTGAAGATCAGGGGCGAGGCGTTTGCGCTTGCCACGGTTGTGCGCACGGTGTCCGTCACTGCGGCGAAGGCTGGCGCAAAGGCGGTGATCCGTGCCGATGGCACGATCGAGGGTGGCTGGATCGGCGGTGGCTGCGCCAGGGGTGCTGTGCTCCGGGCGGCGCAGGACGTGCTGAAGGATGGAACGCCGCGCCTTGTTTCGGTGCAGCCGCCGGATGATCTTCAGGCGAAGGGCGTGCGGCCGGGCGACAGCCTCGATGGCGTCCGCTTCGCGCGCAACATGTGCCCCAGCAAGGGCACCATGGATATTTTCATCGAACCGGTGCTGCCGCGCCCCAGCCTCGTCGTCTGCGGGTCAAGCCCCGTTGCACACTGGCTTGCAAAGCTCGGCGCGGCCATGGGTTATGCCATTACCATCTGCGCGCCGCCCGCCGAACAGGATGTGTTCGAGGCCGCCGACAGGCGCATCGACGGATTTGCGCTGGAAGCGAGTGCAACGTCTGATCGGTTCATTGTCATCTCAACGCAGGGAAATGGCGATGAGGCGGCAGTGCGCGCTGCGCTGAGCGCTGAAGCCCCCTATAAGGCGTTCGTCGGCAGCCGCCGCAAGATGGCGTCAATCCGCGAGGTGCTGATCGCTGACGGAGTGGCGCATGAAGCCATCGATGCCATCAAGGCGCCGGCCGGGCTCGATATCGGCGCCATCACGCCCGAGGAAATCGCACTTTCGATCCTTTCGGAAATCGTCACCCTGCGCCGCAGCGCGCAACGCTCGTAAACCCAGTCAACGGAAGACAAGGACATGAAACTCTCCGGCAGCCAGACCAGTCCCGCCGACCGTGAAACAGTGTGGAAGGCGCTCAACGATCCCGCCATTCTGCAGCAGTGCATTCCCGGCTGCGAAACGATCGAGATGACGTCACCCACGGACATGAAGGCTTCGGTTGCGCTGAAGGTCGGACCGGTGAAGGCGCGCTTCTCTGGTGCAGTGACACTTTCCGAGATTAACCCGCCCGAGAGCTACCGTATTGATGGTCAGGGCCAGGGTGGCCTTGCCGGCTTTGCCAGCGGTGGCGCATCGGTGAGGTTGACTGAGGTCTCCGCCAACGAAACCCAGATGGACTACAGCGTCGAGGCGAAGGTCGGCGGCAAGCTCGCCATGCTTGGAAGCCGACTGATCGACGGTACCGCGCGGTCGCTGGCCGAACAGTTCTTTACGAAGTTCGCCGAACTGGCCGCCAACCCCGAAGCCCGCGTGGCGGCGGAATAATCCGGACCGTCAAACTTACTTCACATTGAGAACGTGCCGCCACGTGCCATCTTCCAGATGGGTGGTGACGACGATGCCTGTCGCGCCTGCGTATTTACCTGTGCCGCCGATGATCGCGCGCTCGAGTGTGGCGGCAATCTTGGCTGTTGACCCATGCACGGGATAGAGGCCAATGCCCTGCACGAGAATGCGGTCGTTTGTGCCGCTACCGAAGGAAAACACGGCGGACGTCATTCTGCTCTCCAGCCCCGATGCCGCTTCCGGCTGGCCGGTCGTGATCATCAGCCAGTCCATCACGACAGGCTCGCCCTCCGCAGTCTGGCCGCCAAATTCCCAGATACGCTGATCACCGGCGGAATCTCCTGCCGGGCCAAGATCGATGTAAGTTGGATCGGGGGTCTTGCCGTGTGTGACCGTGACAGAGGAGTCGGACAGCGCCGGCGTTGCAAGCAGAGCCAGCATCATGGCGGGGACAATAAGCGTCTTCATCAGGGCTCCGGCAGTCTTGATTGGCCTTGTAACATGACGTTGCTTACTGTGTTCGTCAACCGCCTCGAATTTGCTCGATGAGGTGATAGTCCGTCGGGTCGTCTGGCAGAACCCAGGAGAATCCCTCGAGGAAGACGATCATGAAGGCATTGGCCGCAATGGTCAGGAAAAACAGCGCGACCGTCAGTTTCGACATCAGCGGTACCGGATTGGGTGCCGAAGTGCCCTCTGAGACAGTTGCTGGCGCCAGAATGCTGAGCGCCGCTGTGGCGATCAGGGTGACGAAAAACGTCACCAGTGCCCAGGAATAGAGATGAAGATGAAACATTGCCGACCCGTAGCCTGGATCACCCGGCAGGATGTGCAGGAGAATTTGACGGGTTGAAGTGATGGCGCCAAGCAAGGCGCCCAGCGCCGCGAGGCCGAGCCCCTGTTGATAGCTTTGGGGTGTGAGTTGCCCCCGGTCTGCCTGCAGGATGATCCAGAAGGGGCCAAGCGTCGAGAGAAGCATGCAATAGCGTTGCAGCATGCAGAGCGGGCAGGGCAGCTCACCTAGCCCGAACTGCAGCGCGAAGGCCGCCAGCAAGACGCCGCAATAGGCGAGAACCCAGAGATGCAGGAACCAGTAGACAGGGCGTGACAGGACAATTTTCATCAGAAACTCAGATTGAGACCGGATGTGACGTGATGGTTGAACAGGCCCGCGATGAGCACCGCCGTGAGGAACCATGAGGCGATGATCAATCCACGTGACGCCCCGCGGAGCATCAGGCCGCCTGTCACCACGAGAAGAAAGAGGATGATGATGTCCATCGGCTTATTCTTGAAACCTGTCTGGTGAACCGTCAATGCAAAGCTGGCTGACGGGTGATACGCTACAATTTATGTCATCTTCGCGGTAATCCTGTCCTGGTGCAAGGGCGGCGTTGCGCATGGGCAACAGGCTTTCAGGCCCTGCTCATGCGCCCAAAGTGCCGTCGCTCAGGATTCCCGCCATAGTGGCCGCTCACGCCGTGGCGCATCCAGATCGTCTTCGCCCAATCCGCGTGCGAAGCGGTGGGCTGAGTAGACCGCGTCGGCGATGGAGGAGGGTTGCAGGCAATCACCCACGCGGTGGAGAGCGAAGCTCTGCCTGCCCGCCGCGAGCTCATGGTAGAGGTGGTCACGTGGCACCCGGCCCGTCACGAGAATCAGCGTCTGGCAGGGGATTTCGTTCACGCGGCCTGAGACAGCGCAGGAAAGCCGCAATTGGCCCTGGTCCTGCGCCAGAAGAATCCGGGACGGTAGAAGTTCTACGCCCGCCTCATGGAGGCGGCTGTGCAGAAAAGCGGTTTCGTCCGTCATCGCCGTCCAGCTTGAAACCGAGGCATGTGGCGTTGCCAGGGTAACGGCATGTCCGGCGCGTGCCAGCCTCTCGGCCAGAGCGCCGCCCATGAAGTAATGCTCGTCATCATAGATGACGACTGGCCCAGCAACCGGAGCGCCGGCGAAAACGTCATCTGGCGTCAATCCCTGCGGAAGATCAAGTTGCGCCGCGCCGCTGACGCCCACGCCATCCCGCCGCCAGCGTGCGCCGGTGGCCATCACAACATGCCCGGCATCGAAATTCAGGATGTCCTCCGCCGCCATCTCGCTGCCAGGGAAAACGGAAACATTCGGCAACTTCGAGATCATGTGCTGCCGCCAGTCACGCACGCGAATCCATGTTGATAGGCCGGGCAGGGCGCTTTCGTGGATCAATCGTCCGCCAAGTTGAGACCGGCCTTCGGCGAGCGTCACCTCCAGGCCGCGGCGGCCGAGGCTCAAGGCCGCTTCAAGGCCCGCCGGACCTGCGCCGACGACGAGCGCTTTGGCGCGCTGGGGAAAAACGGAAATGTTTTCAGGATGCCAGCCGCGCCGCCACTCCTCGGCAATCGTCGGGTTCTGGGTGCAGCGCAAATGCACAGCCTCATTGTTGGCCGCCCGGCAGATATTGCAGCCAATACATTCCCGGATTTCATCCTCGCGGCCATCGCGGATCTTGTTGGGCAGGAAGGGGTCAGCAATCGAAGGCCGCGCCGCTCCAATGAAATCCTGAATGCCGCGGCGGATCTGGCTCACCATCACATCCGGTGATGTGAAGCGGCCCACCGAGACAACTGGCTTTGTAGTAAGCTGCTTGACGAAAGCGACGTGCGGCTCCTGGTAGCCCTCGCCTGAGAAGCGCGCCGACTTGCTGTCATTGCCAAGCGCGCCCGCGACATTGACGTCCCACAGGTCTGGAAGTTCCGCCAGCATGCTGACGACCTCGCGGCCTTCGCCCTCAGACGTGATGCCATCGGGCCCGTGCAACTCATCAACGGCGAGACGAACCGCAACGGCGCAGGTAGCGCCCACCGCCTCCTTCGTGTCCTCGATCATCTCGCGCAAGAGCCGCACACGGTTGACCAGGCTGCCGCCATAGTGATCACTGCGGTGGTTGTGCCGGCGCGAGAGAAACTGGAAGGGCAAATAGTCATGTCCGGCATAAACATAGATGATGTCGAAGCCGGCGCGTTTGGCACGCACCGCTGCATCGCGCTGCCAACTGCGGAAGGCCTTGATGTCGGCACGGTCCATTGCCCGCGCTGTGGTTGGCAGGTGATACATGGCAGGTGTGACCGATGGCGCGAGGCCGGGAATCCTGGACATGCGGTTGGAGGCATGCGAACCGCCGTGCCAGAGTTCGATCCCTGCGAGGCTGCCATGAACATGGATGGCGTCAGCCGTTCCGGCCAGCGCTGTGACATCATCCTCGTCCCATAACGTCAGGAAGCCGTAGGGTGAATCGTCCGATGACGGATGAATGGAACAATACTCCGTGCAGACGACGCCCCAGCCGCCTTCGGCCTTGATGCCGCGAAGCGCCGCACCCGCCATGGGGCGCTGCCAGCCAAGGCCGGTGGCATGGGGAGTCTGGTAAAAGCGATTCGGCGCGGTTACCGGACCGATCTTCACCGGCTCGAACAATATGTCGTAGCGGCTGTCACGCGCCATGGCTTCATCCATCGTTGAACTATTGTACAGTAATTTGATTTCTCGCTACGGATCAAGAACATATGACAGGCGTGACTGGCGAGTTAAGTGGCTGCCCACGGCTGCTTCGAGGTGTCTACAAAAGCGAGCATGTGCGCGATCGACTTGCCTGCCTTAGTCCGCGCGGTGGCTTAAGGAAACGCCCCTAGGACGCTTGTTTACGCCAGGCCGCTATTGTCAGCACATTGGTTTGCTGGCTATCTACCAGCATGCTCATCACGCTCCCGATGTACGACTATCCCGAATTCATGCCGGCAACCGAGGCCTGGGCTGCGGCGATTGCCCGCTTTGCCGGGCGTGACGTGGCGTTGTCTCGGCCTGATGACTACGCGGGGGCGTGGTCGCGTGGCGATCTCGCGTTCAGCCAGACCTGTGGATATCCCTTCACCCACGCATTCCGCAACAGCTTGCTGCTGATTGGTACACCCCACTACGCGGTGCCGGGCTGCGATGGCTTCCGCTACTCAAGCCTTGTCGTCGCGCGGGAGCGGCGCGCGCTGGACGATTATCGGGGCTGTGTTGCGGTGGTGAATACGGCTGATTCAATGTCGGGCATGCTGGCGCTCAAGAGTTTCTTTTCCGGCCTTGCGCGGGATGGTCAGTTCTTTGGCCGGGCCATCCTCTCCGGCGGGCATGTCAATTCACTGGCTGCCTTGCAACGGGGCGAGGCCGATGTCTGTGCCATCGATGCCGTCTGCGTGGCGTATGTCCGACGCCATCGGCCGCACCTGATGAAGGGTCTGCATGAGCTTGGCTGGACCCGCCGCGTTCCGGGCCTTCCCTATGTCACGCGCGATACAGATGTGCGGCGTTGGCAGGATGCTGTCGCCGCTGCCTCCGTGGATCCGGTGCTGGCCGATGTCCGCGCATGCCTGATGATTGGCGGGTTCACGGTGACTGAGCCGTCAGACTATGAAGTGATTCCGGCGCTTGAAGCCGCAGTGGACGCCATGGGCGGTGTTCGGCTGCTGGATTGATCTGGTATCGTGGGGTCCGATCGCAACGTTGCGGCGTTAGGATTCATGGCTGGGATGTTTCGCCTCAGAACAGGGCGAACGCTACGGCCCAGGCCGCAATGCTGAACAGAACGGCGATCACCATCCATTTTCCAAACAGAGAGAGGCGAAGACCCGATCGCTTTCGGCGCCGCGATGCCGCGTTGTCCTGCGGCTTTCGGGGCTTCTGGTAATCGCTCAACTGTTATCTCCCTCTTTGAGATGTCACATGCCATGATGATCTTCAGGGGGCAAGCACACCGCCAGGTGATGCAACCGGGGACCACGCTGACGTGCAGTGCCCGCGATCTTCGGACACGGTAAGCCCGTCCCGGTGGGGTCAAGTGCCGGGTGCGCACTGCGCCCTCTTCCGTGTGCAGTTGTGGAACTTTGTCCCTGGCTCCCCGTTGAGTGGCCCATCTGGCACCGGCAGGACTTGCAGACATACCCCCATGAATAATGAACCCAATGATGCCGCCCGCTTTCCGGCCTCCCGATCAGTTGCGAACATGAGAGGTGTGGGTGCATGTGTGGTCTAACAGGATGCCTGGGCGACCGGGAAAATCCCGAGGCCGCCGTCCAGAGGATGAGCCAGTCCATCGAGCATCGCGGTCCTGATGACAGCGGAAGCTGGTCTGACTCCGCGGCGGGAATTGCATTGGGGCATCGTCGCCTGGCGATCGTTGATACGTCACCCGCTGGCCACCAGCCGATGATCTCGCACGATGGCCGCTTTGTTCTCGCGTTCAATGGAGAGATCTACAATCATCTCGACCTTCGGAAGGAGCTAAGCGATTCCCACGCTGCGCCGCAGTGGCGAGGCCACTCCGACACCGAGACGCTGCTTGCTGGAGTTTGCCACTGGGGCCTGCACGAAACCCTGCGGAAGGCCGCGGGCATGTTCGCGCTGGCGCTGTGGGACCGGCAGACCCGAGAACTCAATCTCGCCCGGGACCGGCTCGGTGAAAAGCCGCTCTATTATGGCTGGGCTGGAAGCAGCTTCATATTCGGCTCGGAGTTGAAGGGGTTGAAGGCCCATCCACAATTTGAACCGAAGCTCTGCTTTACCGCGCTTGAGCAGTATCTCCGATTTGGTTACGTACCGAGTCCGCGCAGCATCTGGAAGAGTGTCTATAAGCTTGAAGCGGGCTGCATCCTCTCGGTTCGGTCCGCGCCTCATGTCCGTCAGACGAAACCCCTGCGGCCGGGCCAGAGTGCCGGCGGGCTTTCATGTGAGCGCTTCTGGTCTCTCGCTGAGGTGACGAGGGCTGGCCATAGAAATCTGATTGATGATGATGAGGAAGCCGTCCAGCAGCTCGAAGATGTTCTGGACCGCGCCGTCCGGCGTCAGATGCTGTCGGACGTTCCGCTCGGGGCATTCCTCTCGGGAGGGATCG
Organism: Hyphomicrobiales bacterium; assembly: GCA_040383265.1. Taxonomy (GTDB): domain Bacteria; phylum Pseudomonadota; class Alphaproteobacteria; order Rhizobiales; family Aestuariivirgaceae; genus Aestuariivirga. The sequence goes on along the minus strand of JBEIDW010000025.1, from coordinate 16,260 downwards.
ATTCCTCACTCGTTGTCGCGCTGATGCAGAAGAACAGTGCAGCGCCTGTACAGACCTTCACCGTAGGCTTCGAGGAGAAGGAGTTTGATGAATCGCCCCATGCTGATGCCGTGGCACGCCACCTCGGCACGCGTCATACCGAAATCCGCGTGACGGCCACTGAAGCGCGCGCGGTGATTCCGCGCCTGTCTGCGATTTTTGATGAGCCCTTTGCCGATGCATCGCATATTCCAACCCTTCTCATCTGCCAGGCTGCGCGCTCTTCTGTTTCGGTTGCCCTGACAGGTGATGGCGGGGACGAATTGTTCGGCGGCTATGCACGGTATCAGCGTGTACCGGCCTTGTGGAACAGCTTCAGTGCCATTCCCTTTCCACTCCGCCGCTCTCTGGGGGCTGCCATTGCGGCTGTGCCGGCCAACTGGTGGGATGGCCTGACGAAGCTGCAGCCATCTCAGCGCAAGGCGCCAGCCATTGCTGACAGGCTGCAACGCCTTGGCGCGCGGTTCTCCAGTGTTCGCAGCATCGATGAGCTGTATCTGAATTTTGTAGCATCATGGGCTGAGCCAGAGCGCGTTGCTGCCTTCAGGCGCGATGCGGCTCCTGAAATTTCCTGTCTGCTCGAAGACCCGCTTCCCGCCGGGGGCATTGAACACCCTGCCGCGCGGATGATGTATTTCGATGCGTTGACATATCTTCCGGATGACATTCTCTGCAAGGTCGACCGAACCGCGATGAGCGTGAGCCTTGAAACGCGCGCACCCCTTCTCGACCCGGATGTCGTGAGTGTGTCCGCGAGACTGGGGATGGGCATGAAGATACGGGGTGGACGCGGAAAATGGGCGCTGCGTCAGGTCCTGTACAAGTATGTTCCGCGTGAGATTATCGAACGTCCTAAGCTCGGCTTCTTTCTTCCGGTTGGTCAGTGGTTGCGCGGCCCCTTGCGTGCCTGGGCGGATGACTTGCTCGCGCCGCCGCGCCTCGCAAAGCAGGGGGTCTTCAATCCCCAGCCAATCACACAGTTGTGGGCCGAACACCTGTCTGGCCGCCGTGACTGGACGCTGCAGATTTGGACAATCCTGATGTTCCAGGCCTGGGCTGATGACAATCTGGGAGCTGCGCCCTGATGTGCCGCGGAGCTTCGCCTGTAACCCGGAGCCAGCACCACGCCGGCGCCATCAACTTTGTCCCCAGCCCAGGGGAACATTCCAAGGCTGCCGAACGTCTGAAACATGCACATGAGAACTGAAATTCTTGGCGTAGCCGTAAGTGTCGTCGATATGCAACGTGCAACCCATCAAATCGGGCTGTGGGTTGATGCAGGCGAAGCCCGCTATGTGTGCGCGGCGGATGTCAACAGCATCATGCAGGCGCAACGTAACGCTGCGCATATGGAGGCTCTGCGGAATGCCGATATGGTGCTGCCGGATGGAACGCCGCTGGTCTGGGTGTCGCATCTTCGCGGGCAGCACTCGATGCAGCGTGTTCCGGGGCCGGATATCATGCTGCAACTCTGTGAGATGGGCGTGAAGAGGAACTGGCGGCACTTTTTCTATGGTGGTGCCGAGGGCGTGGCGGAGGGCCTCGCTGAGAGGTTTCAGCGCCGTTTTCCGGGTTTGCTTGTTGCCGGAACCCACGCGCCACCCTTCCGGCTGCTCTCCGCCGAAGAGCAGGCGCGTGATCTCGAGCGTATCAACGCTGCACATCCTGACATCGTCTGGGTGGGTCTCGGTTGCCCCAAGCAGGAAATCTGGATGCGCGAAAATGCATCAAGGTTGAAGGGCGCGGTCGTGATCGGCGTTGGCGCTGCGTTTGACTTCCACGGAGGCCGAATTCCGCGTGCCCCGTTGTGGATGCGTCGGAACGGGCTTGAGTGGCTGCACCGCCTCAGTTGCGAGCCGTCAAGGCTGTGGCGGCGGTATCTCGTGCTCGGGCCCGCATTTCTTGCCCGGGCTGCGGTTGAAACCTTCCGGCTCCGCCTGTCTGGCGGCCGGGTCACTGGACCTTGACGCCAGAGAGGGCGAACTGATGAACGTGCCACAATACTTCGCACCGCGCGACCTGAGCAGGCTTGGACATGGGGAGGGCCGGGACTACGCCGCCTTTGGGGATGTTTTCCGTCTGCTGTCACGGAACCGCCTCACCCTGCTGGCGTCTACGGCAATCGCTCTTCTTCTGGCAGCACTTTACTATGCCATCGCGCCGGTGGCCTATCGCGCACAGTCGCAGCTTCTGCTTGATCCCAGGCTGCCCCAAATCTTCCGTGAGGCGAGTGATCTCGGCTTGAACGTCGATACCGGGCAGATCGAAACCCATATGGTTGTGCTCAAGTCGCGTGCGATCGCGACCGCTGTTGTGAACCGGCTTGATCTGTCGAAGGATCCCGAGTTCCAGAGGCGTGCATCCCGGCTTGGCTTCATACCTTTCTTTGCGGACACGCAGTCTGGCACAGGCGATGCAGTTCAGACGGCCGCTGATATTTTTCTCAGCAAGCTGCGTGTCGAGCGGGAAGGTATCTCGCAGGTCATCAACGTGGCGATCCAGTCAAGCGACCGCACGAAGGCTGCGCTTCTCGCCAATGAAACGACGCGCGCCTACATCCAGTACATGATTGACGTGAGGGCCGATGCGGCACGCAGCGCAGCCGAGTGGATGGAGAGCCGGTTGCAGCAATTACGGCTGCAGATGAACGCGGCTGCCAAGCGTGCGCAGAACTTCCGCGCAAACAGCGAGTCCGCCACGCTGGAGGAGCTCCAACTCGGCGCGGAGACTTACCGCAAGGTCTATCAGGATTTCTACAGTGCCTTCACGGAGGCCGTTCAGCGTGAATCCTATCCGGTGTCGATGGTGCGGGTGGTGACCGAGGCATCGCCGCCCGACCGTCAGCATTCGCCGAAGATACTCCTGGTGTTCGGGCTTGCAACACTGCTTGGCATGGCGGGCGGATTGCTGCTGGCCATTGTGCGCGAAAGCCGCGCGGGACGTGCAAAAGAATGAAGCATCATATCGCTGGCACCGGCACGCAGCCTCTCTCGGTCTTGCTTGCCACCCCTTATGGGAAGGATGGCATGGGTGGTATTGACAGGCTGAACGATGCGATCATTGAGGGGATAGCCAGCCATCCCGGTCTGGGTGTGCGGTGTGGACGCCTTGTCACGCGTGGCAAAGGCAGCCTGTGGGCCGCGCAAGGTATCTTCGCCGCTGCATTGCTGAAGTTGGCCTTCGCCGCGGCGCGCGGCGATGTCTCACTCCTTCACATTCACCTCTCCGTGAGGGGAAGCAGCTATCGCAAAGCGATACTTGCCAAGCTGGCGCGGGTGCTCGGGGTGCCATACGTCGTTCATCTGCATGGCACCGATTACAAGGAGTTCTGGCAGCAGACGAATGGATTTCTGCGTGCCGAACTTGGCCGCATGTTTGATGGCAGCGCCGGAATTCTTGTGTTGGGCACGTATTGGGCAAAAGTGGTCGGTGAGTTGCAGCCTTCGGCCATTCCGAAAATTGCCGTGTTGCCCAATGCCACGGTCGCCGTCGATCGCCGGCCCCGGGGCGATGCCGGAACTGCTGATGCCCGCATCACCTTTCTGGGCCAATTGGGCAGGCGGAAGGGCAGTGCTGACCTGCTGGAAGCGCTGGCGAGTCTAAAGGACATGCCAGGTTGGACCGCTACCCTCGCTGGAGATGGTCCCGTCGAGGAGACAAGACAACAGGTGCAGTCCCTCGGTCTTGAGGGGCGGGTTCATATTCCTGGCTGGATTTCCACCATGGAGAGAACGGCCCTGCTGGACGAAACCGATATGCTGGTTCTGCCATCCTATGCCGAGAACCTGCCAATGGTGATCCTGGAAGCTTTTGCACATGGCATTCCGGTGATCTCCACGCCGGTTGGCGCCATACCGGAAGTGGTTGTGCCGGAACGGAACGGACTACTTATCAATGCCGGCGATGTGCAGGCTCTTGCCGCCGCCATCAGGCGGTTGATCGAAGACACTGCGCTTCGCAGGACGATGGGTGAGGCGGCCCGTCAGGATCACGCGGCCAAATTCGAGATGAATCGTTATCTGTCGCGTCTTTCCAGCTGGTGGATCGCGGTTGCAGATGGCAGAGCCCAGCAGCTGGAAGGGCGGCATGCGGATCTTTGATGGTTGCCCCTTCCTGGGATGGAAAACGGCCGGCTGAAATGATCCAGGCTCCTCAATACACAGTGAATGACGTCACAGTCGGCGCACCTGTGCCGTCGATGAGCGTCGTCTCACCATTCCATAACCGTCGTGCCTTTCTGGCGGGTGTGATTGAGACGCTGGGGCAACAGACATTCACGGATTTCGAGTTGATCATTGTGGATGATGGATCAAGTGATGGGCTGGCCGATGACATTGCAGGGTTGAAGACGGATTTTCCAATCCGCTTCATCCGGCTCGAACAGAACCGAGGTGCAGCTGCCGCACGCACCGTTGGCATTGACGCAGCCCGCGGCCGATACGTGGCGCTGCTTGACAGTGATGATGCCTGGCACCCTGAGAAACTCCGCCTGCAATTCGAACAGCTGGAGAACAACACTTCAGGGCACGAGCTTGTCTCTCTCACGCGGCAGTTGGTCAGGTCGAGATATGCCTATGTCTCGCCGGCCTTCGCCATGGGACCCGATGATGACGTTGGCAGCTATCTGTTCCTGCGGGGCGGAGTCATCCAGTCGAGCATGATGGTGCTGAGCCGTGATCTGGCCGGGCGCGTCAGGTTCGACAAGTCGGACCACGGGCATGATGACTGGTCCTTTGCGCTTCGGTTGCAGGCCGCTGGCGCCCGCTTTGCAATGCTCGAACAGCCGCTTACGATCTATGACGATACAGCGGGTCGCACGCGGCGGTCCCCTAAATACTCAATTGCCCGCTTGGGTTGGCTGGAAGAACGACGGACGGCCTTAGGGGAGAGAGCCTACTGGGCAGCTGCGGCAGCCGTCGCGTCGCATTTGCCGCTGGGGAGCGGGGTCAATCCGCTCGGCATCATACACGCAGCCTACCGGCAGCGGTCCATCAGCACGGCTCGAGCTGCTTATTGTGTTCTCGTGTGGGCGTTTCCCAGCGTTAGGGGGTGGGCGCGGCAGGCCCACCAGCGGTGGAACATCAGGCCCCCCGGAATGGCGTCATGAACAAGGACTCGCCTGCCTCCGGCATTCTCCGCTCCATGCCGTGGCCTGCTGCCGAAGCGGCGACGGCGCTTATGACCGGCGCAATTTCCATGTTCGTGATCGCCCGCCTGATTGGAGCGGATGAATTCGGGCGTGGTGCCATCGCACTTGGTATCATTCTCATCATGCAGGTCGGCGTGAACAGTCTGGTCCATGATGCACTGGTTCGCATGCCCGACCTGCAACAGGAGGATGTCGACACCGGCTTCACGGCATCCCTTGCGCTCGCCATTCTGTTCATGGCGCTGACAGCCATTGCGGCACCTTATATCGGCCGAGTATACGCCGACAGCCGGCTGACCTTGCTGATCTTCGGGTTTGTTCCGCTGCTTCCGTTGGCGGCGTTCTCTGAAACGCTCATCGCCACGTGCCGCCGCAGCCTTGAGTTCCGCAGCGTTGCGATGAATCAGATCGGTGGTCGTATAACCGGTAGTGTTCTCGGCATCCTGGCAGCCCTCTTTCATGCGGGTGCCTGGGCGCTCGTCATTCAAAGCGTGTCGATGGCTGTCTACATCACTGCTGCCATGTTGATCCATGTGAAGCAGCGCCCCGGTTTTCGTATTTCATGGCAACGCCTGTCGCCGATGCTTGGATTCTGTGCTCCCATCATCACAAGCCAGGTCATGATGCAGGGCACGAGTCGCCTCCTGCTGCTTGCGGTAGGCCATTGGCATGGGCTTGCCGTTGCCGGCTACTGGAGTGCCGCGACGCGCATTGCCGAAAACCTGTTCGGCGGCCTGATGCAGGCAGCCTACAATGTTGGCCTTGCTCACTTCTCGATCAGGCAGAATGCAAAGGACGCGCTTCTTGCCAACCTGCGGGATGTGCAGTCGGTCACTGCAATTCTTGCAGTACCCGTTCTTGCGGGCCTTGCGGTGGTGGCGAAACCACTGATTCTTCTGCTTCTGGGGCCGTCATGGGAGCCGGTGTCGACCCTCATGCTCGGACCGCTCCTTGTGTGCTTTCTGCAGATCCGCCGCATGTTTCCGACCACGGCGCTCCGCGCCGTCGGCCGCTCGGGCGTATCCCTCGTGAGTTCAACTGTGGAGTTTGCTGTAATGGCAGCGGCCTTTATTGCGTTTGGCCGTCAGTCCATGACGGCCCTCAATTTCATCTATCCGCTTGGCATTCTGGCGGGCAGCATTCCGATCTTCGTTCTGCTCATCGGTGAACTCCGGGCCTCGGCAATAGTGCAGGCACTGGTCTTCGCACGGGAGTTGTTGATTGGCGTTCTCGGTTTCGCCGCTGGAAGCGTTGTCTTGTCGGCGGTCGAGGAGCGTTCACTTTTCGTGCAGATCCTTGTGGGTGGTGGTGCGGCGTTCCTGGCGTCAGCCATTCTGATGATGCTTACTGATGCAAGGCAACTCATGAGGATCGCCGGCATCGCGCAGACGCCGCAAGCCCGGTGAGGTGATCTTCTCATGAGCAGCAAGCCGACATGCGTAGAGGAGATGACGCCGGTGAATGGTCGTTCCGACCGCAACTCATTCCGGAGGCTGGGTGCGGGGGCCATCCGGGCGGCTGACAGGATGTTGCCGCATGCCACATGGATTGACGGCAAATTTCGGCTCCTGCGCTTTTGGCTGGCGAACCGGCGACTTCCGCGGCCCTTGAGCCACCCTGCGGCAACGTTCAACGACTTCATTCTCGAGAGAATGACCCGCGATGACTGGACGCCACTGGAGCGTGTCTGTGTCGACAAGGAATATGCGAAGCTGCTTGCAATCTCCTTGTGCCCGTCAGTTCAGGTGAGCGAAACGAGGCTGATCATTCCGCTGGAGCGTGACAGCGACACCCTCCGGGCATTCGACATACTGAGAGCGCGTGGTGGCCGCGCTGAGGTGGCAAAACCGACCCATGGTTCTGGCGCGGTGCTCTTTCTTCGTCACTGCCCCCCGTCTCACAGGATCATGACCTTCTGTAAGGCGGCTTCGCGAAGCTATTATGGGTTGTCCCGCGAGAGCCAGTACAAGGGACTGCAACGCAAGATCATCATCGAAGAAGACCTTTCGGGCATTTCGGGTGTGCCGGAAGACTATAAGTTCTTCTGCAGCCATGGAGAGGTTCTTTTCTGCCAGGTGGATGTTGGCCGTTTCACCCAGCATCGCAGGCTGCTCGTCACGCCTGAATTTGAGCCGATTGATGTCCGTTTCGCCTATGACTGGCCGGAGATCCAGCCTGTCGCTCCACATAACTTTGGAAGCATGCTGAGAATCGCGCAGGAACTCTCGAAGCGGTTCTGCTTCGTGCGGATTGATCTCTATTCAATCGGGAACGCTGTCTACTTTGGGGAGTTTACCTTTGCGCCGGAAGGTGGTGCGGGTGCGCTGTCCAGTGAGGCGTTTGGCGCTGCCATCATGGAGAAAATCCGCTGGAGCATGTCGAAACAGGAGGCTGAGCCATGACAGACCAGATGTGGAGTGAAGCCTGGTTTCCCGGATTGGACCAACCTGACGTATCTCGCCGGTCGTTCCTCGGCGTGTTTGCGGCTACGATCTGCGGCGTAAGGTCACCTCTGGAGTGCGCGCCTGTCGTCAGCACTCTCCGCCGTATCTATGTTGCGCCGTCTGGCAATGACGCCAATGCCGGTACGTCGGACAGGCCGCTAGCCACGATCAATGGAGCGTTCAGGCGCTTCTCGGATCTCGGGGCCGGAGATGTGATCATCGTCATGCCCGGCGTTTATGAAGAAGCGGTCTTTGTCCGCGCCGGGGGGAATGCGTCGTCCAACCTCACGCTCAAGTCAAATATACGGCATGCGGCAAAGATAAGGTCTCCGGCAAGTTCCTACAGTGCTGTCACGATTGAGAAGAGCTACGTGACGATCGACGGCTTTGACGTGCAGAGTGGTGGAAGCGGTCATGCGATCGAAGCAACATTCCTTGATGGTGACAGCCGGAACAACGGGCCACATCATATCCGAATTCGCAACAATATTTGCCATGACAGCGCCGGAAGTGGGATCACGGTATCCTATGGCGACTACTACTGGATAGTGAACAACATTTGCTTCCGAAACTGTGCCACGAACGAATATCAGGGCAGTGGCATATCCGTTTATGAGCCGCGCGCAGTTGATGGCGCTGATGGTGTCTTGGGAACGCGGATCGTCGTTGCCGCGAACACCTGCTACAGCAACACGGCTCTCACGCTGCCTGGGAATGTTCCCCATTCGGACGGAAATGGCATCATCATAGATGATCTGCGCAATACCCAGAAGCCGAATCCGGCCGGTGCCTACCGCTTCAAGACGCTGGTGGAGAATAATGTGTGCTACTTCAATGGCGGCAAGGGCATTCACGTGTTCTTTAGCGATAATGTGACGGTCCGTAACAACACGTGCTGCTATAATGGCCGTGATCCAAGGAATCCTGCAACTTGGCGGGGTGAACTCAGTAATGTCAATTCCGCGAACACGCTGTGGGTCAACAATATCGGCGTAGCGGACACCCGTGTGAACATGTGGAACGCCGCGATTCTCGATGGCGCAAGCGGCAGCAACGTCAATCGTAATGTTGTGTGGATGCGCAATCTCACTTTCAATGGTCAAGCGGGAGTTGGATCGGTCACACAATCACCCGTCAACGCCACGCTTACATCGCAGGCACCTTACCTCAATCTGTTCGGCGTTGATCCGCAGTTTGTGAGGGGCGGACCAGAAGAGGCCAATCCTGACTTTCGGCTGCGCCGGAGTTCGCCCGCCCGAAACGCTGGCACGACGGAGAAGGGCGCGCCGCGGTACGACAGGGTGGGAGCGCCTCGAAACCACAGGGCGAGGCCTGACATCGGCGCATACGAGTTTATGAGGGGCTGAATAGATGAGTGCTTGCCAATGACAGCAGCCGTAAGTGCCTGGCACAGACCCCGTGCGACCTCTGCCGAGTGGATGATGCCGGCCTTTTATTGCCTCGGTGTGATATTTGTTGGTGGCGGCTTCGTTCTTTACACTGCGGGTGCTGATCCACGTATTGCCCGCGAGATGGCGGCCGCATCGCCTGTGTCTCAGCTTGTGCTCGGATTTTTCTATCTTGGCGGTGCTCTTCTGCTTCTGTCCAATCATGATACGCGGCGAATTCTTCGCTTTGCATGGCCCATGCTGCTGCTGCCGGCTCTGGCAATTGCCTCCACACTTTGGTCACCCGATCCGGCGCTGACGTTGCGCCGTGCCATAGCGTTTTTGGGTACAATCATCTTCGGGTTGTCGTTGGGCGCGGCCTTTCGCTTCCGGGGTGCGCTTACTGTGGTTGTTTTTGCCATGTCTTTCGTCATGGTGCTCAGCGTTGCGCTTGCCGTTGTTGACCCGCTGCGCGCAATTCACCAGCCGGATGATATGATACAGGCCGTCCATGCGGGGCATTGGCGTGGTGTTTTTGCCCACCGGAACACCCTGGGCTTCTGGGCAGGCGCCAGCATTGCAGTCTTAGTGCTCGCGGGCGGCGAAGCTTTCCGGCGCAGGTGGCTGTGGGCGGGCGTACTGCTTTGCGCGGCCGCCTGTCTCTTCGCTTCAGGGTCAAGTGCCGGGCTTGCAATTGTTGCTTTTGCGACGGCCTTCTTCCTGATGCTCACGTCCACCCTGGGTCAGCCCACCCAACTCCGGGCTCCGTCTGCCATGTTCTGGGCCTTGTTGTGTCTTGCTGCGTTTCTCAGCTTTGAGGAAATTGCCCGCTTCGGCCTGCAACTGCTGGGCCGTGAGAGCAACCTTACGGGGCGGACGGAGCTGTGGTCCTATCTGATTGACCTCGTCCGGGAGGCGGACAAGCCACTGGGGCTTGGTTATTTCGTCGGCACGCTGCTGCTGGATCAACGCCTGTCCGACGCCATGCAGATTCGCAATGTGAACGCGCACAATGGCTATCTGGAGGCCTACGTCTATTTCGGCTGGCTGGGGGTCATCATCGCGGCAGCTATGGCGCTGTGGCTTCTTTATGAATCCACCCGCTTAGCAGTGACATCACACGCCCGGATCGGATATCTCGGTGCGGTGCCTGCGGTGATCGTGTTCATGTGTCTGGTGCATAATTTGGTGGAGAGCACGATCGTCTCGCCCAACAATCTCAACAACGTGCTACTGGCGATTGTCGCGGCGATCGTGGCAAGAGCACGCATTGCAGAACGGCAATAGACCAGAGGCTACCAACCGCAGGCCGTCCGGGCGGGTTTGATGGCCGCGTCAATGCCGCGCAGATCAAAGACTGCGGATATCGGATCATCCGCATAGGGTGTCATCCGCACGGTGAGTGCTGACTTGCCCAGAAGCGCCCGAACAAAGGGAATGGCCGCCTCTCCGGACCAGAGGCCGAGAGACCGTCCATCCGCGCCCGCCGTCATGCGAGCGACACGCGCTTCGCCCGTATCGAACTGCATGGACACATCGCCATCGCTTCGATGCTGACCCGATGCCATATAGCATCCTGTGTCCAGGGACACAGAAGTGACATTCGCAATGCACCTCACGCGCAACTGAACGGTGCGAGGGTCAGCCCATCGGCATTGGATTGCACCCTGCGAGGCCAGCGAGATGGTGTGGTCAGTGCGCCCTGGAATGGCAGAGGGCGATGATTGCAGCTGCCATAGTCCTGTGGCTGTCTCAGGAGGTAGCAGCATGGCTCTTGGGAATTCGCGGTCAAAGCATGCAAGGCGGGCCGCAGTCTCTTCGATGCGGGCGCACTCGAGAGGTCCAGCATGGGCTGCCAGTGGTTGCAGCACTGTGAAAGACAGAAGAAGGCCGACTATCGGCAGATGTGCATGGGTCATTGTCGTTGTTTTGAATATCATCTGTCTTCAACGCTCGCTGACGGTCTGGGCAGAGATCACGGTGTCGGAGACGCTCACCTCCAAGACATCCCCCGGCCGCAGCCTGGTTGACGACATGACGGTGGCTGGTTCGTCCTTGCCCTGCGTGATCACCTTGAAGGTGACCGTGCTTTCAGGCTGTTCATATCCGGCGGCACTCAGGATTGCGCGCGCTGCAGCTTCTGTCAGCTTGGCCTCCTCGATTGTTCTTTCGGCCTCGAGCAGACTCTCGGTAATGTCGCGTTGGCGGGCCTCGCGTGCATCTGCGAGGCTGCCGCGGGCCGTCTCTATGGCGGCGGCTGTGCGCGAGGTGCTGGCTGTGATGGCAGCCTTCGTGGTTTCGAGTGCCGTGGCGCGCTGATCCAGTTCGAATGCACGGAGTTGCTGGCCAGGGATTCGGCGTATACGTGCCGCCTCCTTTGCGATCTGGGCCTGCTGGCTTTCAAGTGTTGTATACTGCTGTTGATAGGATGCAACCTCGGCTTCACCAAGCCGCACCTGCTCGGCCAGCAGGCGCTCCCGGATGGCATATTGGCGGGATCGCATGTCGAGGAGTGACTCCTCCTGTGCCAGGAGTCCGTCCATCCGCTCCCTTGATATTAGTGTGAACGGCTGATCGAGCTTGATCTTTGTCTTGCCATCGCGTTCGGCGATCAGCCGTGCCCGCCTTGCCAGTGAACCCGCCAGCTTCTCTATGGCCTGCAGGCGGCGTTCACGTTCGCGGATCAGGTCGATCCGGATGTTACCATGGAGCGTCAGCTGCCGCTGCATGCCGCCGCTGACGGCAACGGCCTGCAGGACCGTCATGTCTTCCCGGTAGGGATAGGCTCCGGGGGAATTCACCGCGCCGAGAATATAGACAGGCGCACGCTGTGCGTACTCTATGGTGATGCTCATCGGCGTGCCGAGCCGGTCTTCCCAGGCTGTTGCCAAATCTGCCTCGAGCTGCCGGGGCGACCGGTTGTCCAGCTTCACAGTTCCGATCAGGGGAAGCGAGAGAACGGGCCCCGGCTGCACGCTGTAGGTTCCGGTCAGGTCCTCCCGGCCATAGGCCGTGATTTTCAGAACATCGCCATCGGCAAAGCTGCTGCTGGCCTGCTGCGCGCCAGCGGGGATGACCACCGCCGTGCACAGCAGGAGGGCAGTGTAGAGAGTAGACCGCCCAAAACGCAGGTGGCGCGGGCGGTCCAGGGTTGTCTCAGTATCTTGCATCAATAGGCGCTCCTGTCGAAGAACACGATGCTGGCCGTCCGGAGAAGAATTTTCATGTCTCCCCAGAATGACCAGTGATCCACGTAGTGGATGTCAGCCTCAACCCGGCCAGCCATGGCTTCCAGCGTCGCGGTCTCGCCGCGCCACCCGCCGATCTGGGCGAGGCCGGTTATGCCGGGCTTCATGCGCTGACGCAGAGAATAGCGGCGCAGCAGGCTTCCGTAATACTGATCATGCGCGAGGGCGTGGGGGCGCGGGCCAACCAGTGACATGTCGCCCTTCAGGACATTCCAGAGCTGCGGGAGTTCATCGAGGCTGGTCCGCCGCAGGAATGCGCCGAGCCGTGTGACGCGCGGATCATTCCGTCGAGCCTGGGCCAGGTTTGGCCCATCTTCCAGAACGTGCATCGTGCGGAACTTCACGATGCTGAATGGCCGGCCACCACTGCCGCCTCTCTTCTGCAGGAAGAACAGTGGCCTGCCGGATTCAATCAGCACGGCGAGTGAAATCAACGCAAGGAATGGCAGCAGGAGTAACAGCAAGAATAGGCTGACCGCCACGTCGAAGCTTCGCTTGCCGGCGGCTTGCCACCGGGTCAGCGGTGGCGGCAATGCGAGGCTTTCCGGCGCGCCGCTGCCAGTGGCGTGGAACTGGTGCTGTGCCGTTTTTTCATGCTGCCACGTGGAGTAATCATTCATGGTGGCGCATCAGTCCTGATGTTGCGGCATTGACGAAGGGCGGAAAGCTGCCAGCAGTCCAAATGTTCCACCTTACCTAAGAGGTTTTTCGTCTGCTTCCTCTCTCAGACAACTTTTCGTGGAAGTTGAGGAGGGGGAATGGAACCATTCGCCGCCTCGCGACTAACCTAGGGACTGAATTTCAGGTTCACAGGCCCAGTCATGGGCGGAAAGGGTATTGATGAGAAAAAAGGCTCTCATCACGGGCGTTACTGGTCAGGACGGGTCCTATCTCGCGGAGTTTCTGCTGGAAAAAGGCTATGAGGTGCATGGCATCAAGCGTCGCTCCTCATCCTTCAACACTGGCCGCATTGATCATATTTATGAAGATCCGCATGGACCTGGCGTCCGCCTGCATCTCCACTATGGTGATTTGTCCGACAGCCTCGGACTTACCCGCATCGTTGCGGAGGTTGAGCCGGACGAGATCTATAATCTTGGTGCCCAATCCCATGTGGCGGTGAGCTTTGAGGCGCCTGAGTATACGGCTGATGTCAACGGCCTCGGAACGCTGCGCCTGCTAGAGGCCATCCGTTTCCTGAAGCTGGAGGCCAAGACGCGCTTCTATCAGGCGTCCACCTCCGAACTCTTCGGACTGGTGCAGCAGGTGCCACAGCGCGAGACGACGCCCTTCTACCCGCGAAGCCCCTATGCGGTATCGAAGCTGTTTTCATACTGGATGACAGTGAACTACCGCGAGGCTTATGGTATCTATGCCTGTAATGGCATTCTGTTCAATCATGAAGGCCCGCGCCGCGGTGAGACATTCGTCACCCGCAAGATCACGCGCGGCCTGGCCAACATCGCCCAGGGCCTTGAGTCATGCCTGTATCTCGGGAACATAGATGCGCGGCGTGATTGGGGGCACGCGCGTGACTACGTTGCTATGCAGTGGCTGATGCTGCAGCAGGAGGAGCCTGAGGATTTCGTCATCGCGACCGGACAGCAACATTCTGTCCGCGAGTTCGTAACGTGGGCGGCCTCTGAACTCGGCATCACGCTTGGGTTCGAGAATGCCGGTCTCAAGGAGGTGGGCGTGGTTGACCGGGTCAGCGGCAAACATGCACCCTCGGTGAAGCCGGGTCAGATCATTGTCAGGATTGATCCCCGTTATTTTCGGCCAGCTGAAGTTGAAACGCTGCTTGGCGATCCGTCGAAGGCAGCACAGAAGCTGGGATGGACGCCCACGACGACGGTGCGGCAGATGTGCGCTGAAATGGTGCTGGAAGATCTGGCTGCGGCGCGACGGCACCGACTTCTGCAGAGCCACGGCCTTGCCTTGCCGGTCGCGCGGGGGGGTTGAGCCGTGACACGCTATTATGTGGCAGGCCACCGCGGAATGGTAGGTTCGGCGATTGTGCGCCAACTTACGCGGCAAGGCCGCGAGGTGATCACGAGAACCCACAGTGAACTTGATCTCACGGATCAGGCCGCCACCCGTGACTTCATGCAGACGGAGCGGCCGGATGTGGTGGTGCTGGCCGCTGCGAGGGTGGGTGGCATTTGGGCGAATGCAACGTATCCCGCATCGTTCATTCAGGAGAATCTTGCCATTGAGGCGAATGTGATTCACGAGGCCTACCGGGCAGGTGTGCAGCGGCTGCTGTTTCTAGGGTCTTCCTGCATCTATCCTCGCCTGGCTCCGCAGCCCATTCCCGAGACTGCGCTGCTGACAGGGCCGCTGGAGCCGACAAATGAGCCCTACGCCATCGCCAAGATTGCAGGGATTAAGCTCTGCGAGAGTTACAATATTCAGTATGGAACTGATTACCGGAGCGTCATGCCCACCAATCTCTATGGGCCGGGAGATAACTTTCATCCGATCAACTCCCATGTTGTGCCGGCACTGCTATGGCGCTTCCATGAAGCCGTCCGCCAGGGGCTGGAACAGGTAACGGTTTGGGGCTCGGGTGAACCGCGGCGCGAGTTTATGCATGTCGATGACATGGCTGAGGCCTGTCTGTTTGTGCTCGATGCCGCGCGTGAGGAACATGAGGCTCACACCGAGCCGATGGCGAGCCATATCAATGTGGGCACGGGTGCAGATGTCAGCATCGCTGAACTCGCTCATCTTGTGGCCGATGTGACGGGATTTGAAGGTCGAATCGCATTTGACCGGTCGAAGCCGGACGGTACGCCGCGTAAACTGTTGGATGTTTCGCGGCTGACAAGGTTGGGGTGGACAGCCCGTCGTGAGTTGCACAGCGGACTTGCCGAAACCTACCGATGGTTCAGCAGCGCAAGAGAGGCCGTCCGCGTCTAGCGCCTCAGGTGAACTTTCGACGTTCAGCGACTTGTTTCGGATTTGGAGTGGACATGCAGCCAGAGCGCCTCATTCATCCGGTGATCTTGTGCGGTGGTTCGGGAACGAGGCTCTGGCCGGTATCCCGTCTCGCCTATCCTAAGCAATTTTCCCATCTCGTTGGAGATGAGAGCCTGTTTCAGGCGGCTGTGAGGCGTCTCACCGGCGCAGGCTTCGCGCCACCGGTGATCGTCACCTCGGCTGAATTCCGCTTCATCGTGAGGGATCAACTCCAAGCGCTGGGCACGGTGCCGGCAACAATTCTCATTGAGCCTGAGGCGCGCAACACAGCACCGGCAATACTGGCCGCCGCATTGTGGCTGCAGAAGACTGCGCCTGCCGGGTTGGTCTTGGTTGCGCCGTCTGATCATCTGATCACGGCGCCTGATGCCTTCCGGGATGCGGTAGCGCATGCCGTGCGGCGTGCTGATGCTGGGGCGATTGTCACATTTGGTATCGCGCCTGAAAAGCCGGAGACAGGCTACGGGTACCTCGAACTTGCGGGCTGCCTCGCTGATTCAAATCCGCAAGAGCCGGTGAAGCTCAGCCGCTTCATCGAGAAGCCGGATGTCGCCCGCGCTGAAGAAATGGCTGGCAGTGGGCGGCATCTCTGGAATGCGGGTATCTTCCTGTTTCGCGTGGATGCCATGATCTCGGCCTTCAACAAGCTAGCGCCTGATATCATGCCACCCGTCGCGCGCGCCGTTGAGGCTGCCGAGGCGGATCTGGCCTTTGTCAGGCTTGATGCGGAAGCTTGGTCTGCCGCGCCGACGATATCAATCGACTATGCCGTCATGGAGAAGACGGATAATCTGTGGGTCATGCCATACGGCGGTAACTGGTCCGACCTTGGCGGATGGGACGCAATCTGGGGTGAAAGTGCACGCGATGGCAATGGCGTGGCAAGCCACGGCGCTGTCACCGCGCTGGGATGCCATAACAGCTTGCTCCGCTCGGAGGATGATGGAATGACGCTTGTGGCCATTGGGCTTGATGACATCGTCGCCGTGGCCATGCCGGATGCCGTGTTG